>NZ_JBXAFK010000040.1:0-75969 GCF_058793055.1 Pseudomonas sp. MPR-R2A5 | reverse complement strand
GCTTCATCGGGAAACTCGGTGGGTGGGGTCGCGGTATTTTGCCAAATCAGAAAGTTTTTTTCAGAGTTTCCCTAATGGTGTTCCATTGGTATATGAGTTTGATGAAGGATTAACTCCTCAGCAGAGCTATTATCTTGACGATCAATAGCGCAAGAAACTGGACAGGAAGACTTTCAGTTTCGCAAACGAATGGCCGGCTAACATTGCAGTGCGTGAGTAGCCAGTGCCAACCTACCAGTTCTCTTTAAACCACCCGAACTGCGGCCGCAAAAACTGAGTGCAGCACCTGACCTCTCCGGTAAGGGGCTCCAATGTTCAAAGGTCAAACGGGCTTGGGCCACAGTGTCTTTCTGGCTCCCACGTGCTGGACATCGGTAAATACGGGTGGCGGCCGCATTCGCCGCCGTAAAGGCGATTCGACTGACGATAACGACTCAGACGAAAGGTAGGCGAATGTGCCGAATGGGCGGTTAATGAGATGGTCACCCCCACACCCTGCAAGCGCTTCGTTCCCTTTTGTTAAGCTGGTCAACTCAAGCGCCTGCTTGACCAACGAAACCGACGATTAGAGGCCCAATCCATGCTGCGCCACTAAAGTGCGTTGCCCCATATTGGGCGCACAACAACAAGTTGTCGGCGGCGGTGCCTATCGAGAAGGAGCTGGGTTTGGCATCGGGCCTGAACGGTTGTTGCTGGCTTCAGGAATGACTCAGATATCTGTGATCTTTAAGGCGTCTCCCCTAGGAGGTGCCTTGAAGTCAGACAGGGCGAAATGGTCTTGGAGTTGTCTAAACTTCTTTCGTTGAATCACGCCGCTTGATCGAGTGAGTGGCTGTTTGGGCCGCTGACGCGGCTCTGACGGTATTACGAACTCCTATGCAACTGAACAGGGCAATTCACGCATTCGCCTACTGGTTCCACAGGCAACCCTCGAAACTTTCAGTTTTCGACGTATTCAGTGCGTCTTCACACGACCTAGACCCAAAGTGACCGTTCGATGATGAACCCTAGCAGGTCACGCCGCGTGTAGTGCCCCCCTTGAACAGGCCAAACTTGCCCAGCGAGCCATAGGCATCGTAGTCGCCCAACGACACCAGCACCCCGAAGCCGTGGTAAACGAAATCAGGGATGGACGCGTTGCGCAGCACGGCATCCGTCAATGGTGATGTGCTCGGCCAGACCCTGCGCGCCATAGGCGACCGCCGCCTCGGTCAGTTGCACCAGTTCGGCCGCCAACTCCACCCCGGTCGCGCTGACACCCACGATGGCGATCGGCAAGTCGGTATGCTGAGCCAGACACTGAAGCATACGCAGACGCACTTCGTGGTTGAAGGCGTCGGCCTGCTGGCGCGAATCAATCATCAGGCAGTGCTCGGCACGCCCGGCGTGCCGAAGTCGTTGGCCTGGCTGCCGACTGCGATGACCAGCGTGTCATAGGCCAGACGCCTCTCGGGCACCAGTAGCCGGCCGTCCGGCGCATGCAGCGGGGCGATCAGCACCTCGTGCGCGGTCCGGTTCAGGCCGCACAACTCGCCGGGCTGATAGGTAAAACTCGGGGCACGGGCCTGTGCCAGGTAGGGGATCTGTTGCTGGGAAATATCGCGCGTCCCCGCTGCGATAGTGTGCAGCATCGGTTTCCACACATGCGCGGAATCGCGGTCGAGATCGTCGGCACTGGGGGGATTCTTGCCACGCTGCCGACGCCGCCGCCCGAGCGTGGAGGCGATCTCCTGGCCTGCTACGCCGCCGCCCATGATGACGTTCCGATACGGTTGTTGCCCCTTGGTTGCCGTAACCTGAATCCTCTTGATGAATTGCGACGACCTGCCATTCGCGCAAGTGGATGTCCTTGGGCGAAACCTCTCCGAGGTCTTTATATGGTCGAGCGCGGCTCAGCGGTGACTGTAGTTGTTGACCTTGAATTCCACACCCAGTGTCTTCGCAGTAGAAGACCATTTGCTTTGCCGCGTCCCTATCACTCGTAATAGGTAATGATCTTGCGATCTCCCAGCCCGTGAACTCCGATGTGCATGTCATAGAGTTGGCTCAACGTGTCCGTCCGTATGACGTGATCCGGCGTTCCTTCCAGCACGACGCGACCCGCATTCATCGCGATGATGTGGTCCGAATAGTGCGCTGCAAAGTTGATATCGTGCAGCACTAGGACGATAGTCTTGCCAAGATCATCTGCCGCTCGCCGGAGTATCTTCATCGTCGCGGCGGCATACTTAAGATCAAGGCTGTTCAGTGGCTCATCCAGCAACAGATAGTTCGTGTCCTGGCAGAGCACCATCGCAATGAAGGCCCGCTGGCGCTGTCCGCCGGAGAGTTCGTCGATGAAACGCGCCTCCAGCGCGGTGATGTCGAGGTAGCGCAGCGCACGCTCGATGTGGTCGCGATCCTCTACGGTGAGGCGACCTTTGGAGTACGGATAACGGCCGAATGCGACCAGGTCGCGAACGGTCAGCCGCACGCCGATGTGGTTGTCCTGCCGCAGGATCGCCAGCCTCTGCGCCAAGGTGTTGCTCGGGGTCGTAGCCACATCCATCCCATCGATCATGACGCGGCCGCTGGACGCAGGCAGAAGGCGACTGACCAGCATCATGAGCGTGGATTTGCCCGCACCGTTGGGGCCGATGATTGACGTCAATCCGCCTTGGGGAATCGCAACTGAGACGTTGTCCACGACGGTGGTTGCACCATAGCGCTTGGTGAGTGCGTGTGTTTCGATCATCGTGCATTTCTCATGAGCAGAGCGATAAAGGTGATGCCGCCAATAAACTCGATCACGATGCTCAGGCTGGTGTTAAAGCCGAATAGCCGCTCCAGAAGGAACTGCCCACCCACAAGGCAGATGATGGCAATTAGCGCTGCCGCCGGCAGCATGAGAGCATGGCGGGTATCGCCCACGAGGCGATACGCCAAATTGCTCACCAAAAGTCCGAAGAAGGTGACGGGGCCAACCAGGGCGGTCGATACCGATACCAGCACTGCGATCAGCATAAGGATGCTCCTGACCGTGCGCGGGTAGTCCAAGCCAAGATTGATAGCGGTCTCACGTCCCAGCAGCAGCACGTCAAAGCGGTCGCGCATACACCAGCCCACGATGGATGCCCCGAGGATCAGCACGGCGGCGACCGTGAGCAGGCTGGAATCGATGAGATTGAAACTGGCGAAAAGGCGATCCTGCAACACCGCGAATTCGCTTGGGTCGAGCACACGCTGCAGAAAGCTCGACAGGCTGCGCAGCAGTCCGCCGAAAATCAGACCGGCCAGGGCCAGGAACAGCAGGTCGCGCCCGCCGCCCCTGAACAACCAGCGATAGAGGATCATCGAGGCGCCGACCATCAGGGCGACATTCGCCGCGAAGTGTAGACGTGGATCGATTGCCCCTGCCTTGACGAAGCCCAGGCTCGCGGCCAGCACGGTCTGGATCAGCACATACAGCGCATCGAACCCCATAATTGATGGTGTCAAGATGCGGTTTTGCGTGAGGGTCTGGAACAGTACTGTCGACACCGCTATCGCATACCCGACCAGCACCAAACCTGCAAGTTTTTGCCCTCGCAGCGCCAGGACGAAGCCCCAGCGCCCCTCGACGCCGACGGTCATGAAAACGGTCCCAATCACCAGTACGAGCAGGCCGAGCAGCGCCAAGGTCGCCGCCGGGTTTCTCTGTTTGCCTTCAGCCAAAGCGAACCCTCCCCCGTCCCATGAGCAACAGGAAGATCCCACTACCAACGATGCCGATGATCGGCCCGACCGGGACCTCATAGGGCCATATCACCGCACGTCCGATCAGGTCGCACGCGAGCACGAAGCCCGCCCCGAGCACGGCGGTCCATGGCACGGAACGGCGCACGTTGTCGCCTACCACCAGGCTGACGATGTTGGGCACCACTAGGCCGACGAAGGGAATCGCCCCGACTGTAGCGACGACGCTGGCCGTGACAATTGAGACAATGACCAGGCCGGTGAACAGTGTGCGACGGTAGTTCAGACCCAGGTTAATCGCGAAGTCCTGGCCGAGTCCCGCCACCGTGAAGCGGTCAGCAGTAATGTACGCGGCAGCCGCAGCGGCAAACGAGACCCACAGCAGTTCGTAGCGGCCGCGCAGCACAGTGGAGAAGTCGCCGGACGACCAAGCAACGAGAGACTGCAACAAATCGAAGCGGTAGGCCAGGAAGGTTGCCGCGGCATTGATCACGCCGCCCAGCATCAATCCGATAAGCGGGACCAGCAGCGGCGAACGCAGAGGTACCCGCCGCAGGATCGCCAGGAACAGCAAGGTTCCTATGAGTGCGGTGGTACAGGCAACGAGCATCTTGGCAATGATCGGTAGGCCAGGCACCAGCAGCGCGACGAGCAACAGACCCAGCGTCGCTGATTCGATCGTCCCTGCGGTACCGGGCTCGACAAAGCGATTGCGCGAGAGCATCTGCATGATCGACCCGGCAACCGCCATGGAACACCCGGCAAGCACTAGAGCGACCAGTCGCGGAATGCGGCTGGCCAGCAGAATACTCAGGCTGGCGCTGTTCTCTCCGAGCAGGAGTTCGGTGGGCGACACCGTCGTGGCTCCGACGAAAAGACTGCCTAACGCCATCGCCCCGACGATCATCCCAGTGAGCGCGAGGGCTTTCGTCGATTTGCTGCCTTCGACATCTGTTACCAACACCGCTATTGAGCCGATGGCAGGGCGTGGTCGAGTTCATCGACCATCGTCTGCAGCGAGGTCAAACCGTAGAGCACGATGTACCAGTTCACCGGATCGAGGTAGACGACATGGCCGGCCTTCCAGGCCTTGCTTTGGCGTATCACTTCGTTATCCAGCAGTTGCTTGGCCGACGCGCCGGTCTCTCCGACCGCCGCGTCCCGATCAATCACATAGATCCAGTCTGGCTGAGTATCCAGAATGAACTCCGAGGAGATGACCTGCCCGTGCGGTCCGCTATCGTCAATCTGGCGGGCAATGGGCTTGACGCCGAAGTCCCGATACAACATGCCGAACCATGAGTCGGGGCCTAGCGCCATCATTCGCCCGCCGCTCGTCATGACCAGCAGACCGGTGCCCGCTTTCGCGGTCTTGAGGCGAAGCGCCGCGATCGATTGGCGCAGCTTGTCCACGCGGGCAGTGGCCTGCGCTTCCTTGCCGAAGACACGGCCAAGTTCCTGGGCATATTCGATTGAACTGTCTAACGTCCGGTTCTTGTCCGGCGACAGGTCGATTGTCGGGGCGATTTTCGCGACCTGCGCATACTTAGGTGCAGAGCGCCCTCCCACGAGAATAAGGTCTGGCGCCAAGGCGCTGAGCGCCTCGTAGTCGGGCTCGAACAGGGAGCCTACCTTGCGATAGCGATCACTCCCAAATTTGGCGAGATAGGGAGGCAGTCCGGAATTTGGAACCCCCGCCACTTCGACTCCCAATGCCGAGAGGGTATCGAGCAAGGCGAAATCGAGGGTCGCCACAACTTTGGGGTGGAGCGGAACGAGGGTTTCACCCTGTGCATGATGAAACGTGATTTCCTGTGCATGCGAGGCCATCGGGAAGATGGCAAGACATGCAATCGCCAGTCTGGCGGACAGAGAGGTAAACATAGTCATCAAGGACTTCCAGTGACGTGGTGGTGTTTGGGTGGTCTACCGCGCCACTTATTGGCGGCGGCGATGGCTTATCGGGATTCCTTGCTCAACCGGCTCTTCGGATCACGGGGCAGCGGAATACGAACCGAAGCCTGACGTACAGCGATGTGCCCTTGACCGTAAAAAGATTAAGCCATCATTAAATGAAACTTATTTGTACTCGCAAGCACTTAATTTAACGATTTACCTACATACCCAGATAGCGAACTTTGGCCAGTTTCTTATTCATTTAAGCCAGTTCTCAAATCATCGATACCTCATCGGCCCCATTTCCTTTTTTTGGCCGTACTGCAAAATAAATTGACTAGTTTTCGCAATGTAGAAGTGGAGTTGCACGATTAGGCTGAGCCTCACCGTGGCCTGTCATGCGCCGACCCTCCTCGCTTGGCTCGGCCGACCAAGCCCTTCTTCACCCCAGGAAATACCCCATGCATTCACTTAGTCTTGGCGAATCGGCACCGCAAAGCAGATCCCGCGCCGTCTTGAGCGCCGCCATTCAAGGGAGACGCTCATGAGCACTGCTGTCACCCGCAATGCAAAACCCATCGCCATCAGCGTCATCGGCCTCGTCGTAGTCTTTGGCCTGCTGTACACATGGCGCACCACCCGCTACGGTTCCGCTGAACCTCACGCTTTCCCGCCCATGCCCGTCTCGACGATCCGCGCCGAACCTCGCAGCGTGGCCGAGGAACTGCAGGCCGTCGGCAGCCTGCAAGCGGTGCGCGAGGTACTGCTGGCCCCCGACACCTCGGGGCGGGTGACCGCCATCAATTTCGAAGCAGGTCAGACCGTTAAAGAAGGGACGGTGCTGGTCCAGCTCTACGACGCCCCGGAACAGGCGGATCTCGCCGCCGCTGCCGCCAAGGCCGATTTCGCGCAGCTGCAACTCAAGCGTTCGCAAACATTGGCCTCAACGGGTGCCGAGCCCCGTGAACTGCTTGAACAGCGCAAGGCCGAGGCCGCACAGGCGGTTGCGGCGGTCCAGCAACTGGACGCGCGCATCCAGCAGAAGACCATTCGCGCGCCGTTCTCCGGCCAGATCGGCATACGCCGGATCAATCCCGGTCAGTACCTCACGGCCGGCGATGCCATCGCCACGCTGACCCAGCTCGACCCGCTGTACGTCAACTTCACGCTGCCCCAGCAGGATCTGCCCAGGCTGACCTCAGGGGCCACGGTGCAGGTGACCGTGGATGCGGCTCCGGGCCAGGTGTTCAGCGCCAAGGTCAGCACGATTGAACCGCGCATCGACGGCGAGACCCGCAATGTTGTCGTGCAGGCGCTACTACCCAATGCCGTGCGGATGTTGAAGTCCGGCATGTACGTGACGACGCGACTGACACTGCCCGCGACGACCAACGCCATCGTATTGCCGCTGACGGCTATTCAGACCTCGGCCTCCGGCGACAGCGTGGTACTCGTGCAAGAAGCTAACGCGGAGGGACTTGGCAAGGCGGTCGCGGTGCCGGTCATCACCGGCCGCCGGCTCGGCGAGGATGTCCTGGTAACGCAAGGCGTCAAGTCGGGCGATACCGTGGTGACGGCTGGCCAGAATCGGCTACCACCCGGGGCGGCGGTGAAAATCAGCACCGACGCGCCCTCGGCCGCAGCTGCTCGTGCAGCCCCAGCAGTTTCCTCCGCCGCCAGCGCACAGTAGAGAGAGACACCATGCATTTCACCGACATATTTATCCGCCGACCGATCCTGGCACTGGTGGTCAGCCTGCTGATCCTGCTGATGGGCGCCACGGCCTTGTTCCTGCTGCCCGTGCGGCAGTACCCCTTCCTCGAAAACGCGACCATCAGCGTGAGCACCACCTTGCCGGGCGCGACCCAGGAAGTGATGCAGGGTTTCGTGACCACGCCAATCGCACAGTCGATCGCGACCGCCAGCGGTATCGAATACCTGAGTTCGACCACCACACAAGGCAAGAGCGAGATCAAGGCGCGCCTGGTGCTCAACGCCAACGCCGACCGTGCGATGACCGAGATCCTGGCCAAGGTGCAGCAGGTCAAGTACCAATTGCCGGCAGGCGTTACCGATCCGGTCATCAGCAAGTCCACCGAGGGTGGCACGGCGGTGCAGTACGTTGCCTTCTACAGCGACACGCTGACCATCCCGCAGGTGACCGATTTCGCCACTCGGGTGGCCCAGCCGCTGTTTACTGGCATTCCCGGCGTGGCCTCGGCCGACATCATGGGCGGGCAGACGCTGGCGATGCGTGTCTGGATCGACCCGGTCCGGCTCGCCGCGCGCGGCTTGTCCGCCGGCGAAATCTCGGCTGCGTTGCGCACCAACAACGTACAGGCCGCGCCCGGCCAACTCAAGAGCGCACTGACCATCACCAACATCAGCGCCGCCACTGACCTGCATGGCGTCGAAGACTTCCGCCAGATGGTGATCAAGTCCAGCCCTGAGGGTGGCGTGGTTCGGTTGTCCGATGTCGCCACGATGGAGATCGGTGGCCAGAACTACAACAACGCTGCGTTCGCCACCGGCAAGCCGGCGATCTTCATTGGCATCCAGCCCACACCCGACGGCAATCCGCTCGACATCGTCAAGCAGGCTAACAAACTGATCCAAAAGATCCGCGAGATGGCACCACCTGGACTGACGGTCTCGCCCAACTATGATGTCGCGCGTTTCGTCAACGCCTCCATCGAAGAGGTGAAGCACACGCTGGTCGAAGCCATTGTGATCGTCATCGTAGTGATCTTCCTGTTCCTTGGCACCTTCCGCGCGGTGATCATTCCGGTCGTCACCATTCCACTGTCGCTGGTGGGAACCGCCGCATTGATGATGGCCTGCGGTTTCTCGATCAACCTGCTGACCCTGCTGGCCATGGTGCTGGCGATCGGCCTGGTGGTGGACGATGCCATCGTGGTGGTGGAGAACATCCATCGCCATATTGAGGACGGTCTGACGCCAGTGCGAGCGGCATTGCTGGGCGCACGCGAGATCGTGGGACCGGTGATCGCCATGACCATTACCTTGGCCGCCGTGTATGCACCGATCGGCATGATGGGTGGACTGACCGGCGCGCTGTTCAAGGAGTTCGCCTTCACGCTGGCCGGCTCGGTGATCGTCTCGGGCGTAGTCGCGCTGACGCTTTCGCCGGTGATGAGTTCGATGCTGCTGAGTTCGAAACAGGGCGAGGGACGGCTGGCGAAACGGATCGAACACACCATGCAGGGACTGACCTCTGTCTACGGACGCCTGCTGGCACACACACTGGCTGCACGTGGGGCGGTGTTGCTCGTCGGAGCGGTAGTGCTGACGGCCATCGTCGTGTTGTTCAACGGCACCCGACACGAGTTGGCGCCGACCGAAGACCAGGGCCTGATCATCGTCGTCACAAAGGCACCGCAGTACGCGGGAGTGGGCTATACCGCCCACTATGCGGCGCAGATCGAAAAACTGTTTGAGTCGCTTCCAGAGTTTGACAGCAGCTTCATGCACATTGCCGGCATCGCCGGCGGCCAGAACCAGATGCTCGGCGGCGCGATCCTCAAGGATTGGTCCGAGCGCAAGCGTTCGGCGACACAGATCCAGGGCCAGATCCAAGCCGCTGGCGGCGCCATCGATGGCGAAACTGTCACAGCCGTGCAGTTGCCTCCCCTGCCCGGTTCTGCTGGCGGCCTGCCGGTGCAGATGGTGCTGCGCTCACCCGACGACTTTAAAACGCTGTACGAAACGGCCGGGAAGATACAAGCCGCCGCCTATGCCAGCGGACTATTTCTCTACGTGCAGAACGACCTGGCTTACGACAGCTCACAGGCACACATCAGCATCGACAACGCCAAGGCCAGCGAAATGGGTGTGACCATGCAGTCCGTTGCCGATACCTTAGCGGTGCTGGTCGGCGAGAACTACGTCAACCGCTTCAACTTTCACGACCGCTCCTACGACGTGATCCCACAGGTACGCGGCAGTGAACGCATGACACCGGAAGACCTCGGACGCTTCTACGTCAAGACGACCTCCGGTGCGCAGGTGCCCCTGTCGACCGTAACTCGTGTCGAGATGCTGCCCCAGGCCAACCAACTGACCCAGTTTGGCCAGATGAACTCGGCCACGCTCGAAATGCTGCCGGCGCCTGGCGTGAGCATGGGCGAGGCCGTGGCCTTCCTGCAGTCGCAACCCCTACCACCGGGCACCAGCGTCGACTGGCTCAGCGACAGCCGCCAGTTCGTGCAGGAAGGCAACCGTCTGCTGGTGTCCTTCTGCTTTGCGCTGGTGGTCATCTTCCTAGTACTGGCCGCGCAGTTCGAGAGCCTGCGCGATCCGCTGGTGATCCTGGTCACCGTACCGCTGGCGGTTTGCGGTGCACTGGTGCCGCTGTGGCTGGGCTACGCGACGCTCAACATCTACACGCAGATCGGGCTGGTCACACTGATTGGGCTGATCTCCAAACACGGGATCCTGATGGTCACTTTCGCCAACCATATCCAGCACCACGAGAACCTCAGCCGCATCGAGGCCATCGAGAAGGCCGCAGGGGTGCGTATGCGTCCCGTCCTGATGACCACGGCGGCGATGGTCGCAGGCTTAGTGCCGCTGCTGTTCGCCGATGGCGCGGGCTCGGCCAGCCGCTTCTCCATTGGTATTGTGGTGGTGATGGGCATGCTGGTAGGTACCTTCTTCACTTTGTTCGTCCTGCCCACCGTTTACAGTTTCATCGCCAAGGACCACAGGGCGGCGGCGCAAAGCCCCCGCGACCGCGAACTGGCGTCGGCAGAGGTGCCCCATGTCTACTAATCACAACCGCCATCCGGCCAGACGTCAAACCCGGCCACGAGCATCGCTGGCGCTGCTGTTCCTCGCGTTGGCCGGCTGTGCCAGCGGGCCGGACTATCGTGCCCCGGCCACCCCTAAAACCGCCGCCGGCGCCTTCGTCAGCCAGCCGGTCAAGACGAATTCTGCTGCCTCATTGCCGGCGCACTGGTGGAAGCTGTACGACGATTCCGTGCTCGACAGCGTGGTTAAGGAAGCTATTTCGGCCAATACCGATGTGCGTTTGGCTCTGGCGACCCTCGACCGTGCGCGAGCCATTTACACGGAAGCCCGCAGCGGCCTATACCCCTCGACCAACGCATCGGGAGGTGCGGGCTACGGCCGTGACCAGACCACCTGGACTGGCACCGGTCAGGCGCCCAAACAATGGAGTTACAGCGGCGGACTTGATGTCTCCTACGAACTCGATCTGTTCGGCCGAGTCAGACGCGACATCGAGGCTGCACGTGACGATACCGACGCGGTCGCCGCCGCCTACGATGCCGCTCGGGTAGTGGTGGTCGCCGAAACCACTCGTGCCTATGCAGACGCCTGCACCTATGGAGAATCCGTTGACGTTGCCCGCTCATCTATTGAGTTGGCGAAGCACAGCTTTGACCTCATCAGCAAGCAAGAGAAGGCGGGGTCAGCGTCCCGTCTGGATGTGGAGCGGGCTGCCGGCACGCTGGCTCAGACCGAGGCCGCCTTACCGCCGTTGCAGGGTCAGCGCGATAGCGCGCTCTTCGAGTTGGCGGCACTGATGGGCCGGACTCCGTCACAGGTACCGGAGGCGGCACGCGCCTGCGTCAAGGCACCGGAGTTAGCAGGTGTGCTGCCGGTCGGCGACGGCACCGCGCTGCTTCGCCGGCGCCCCGATGTGCGGCAGGCCGAACGCCAACTGGCGGCCGACACCGCTCGGATCGGCGTGGCCGTGGCCGACCTCTATCCGCGCGTCTCCTTGGGCGCTTCGGGCAACTATTTGCGCAACGACTATCTGAAAGGCAATCGTACTTTCTCCTTCTCCATCGGCCCGCTGATATCCTGGAGCTTCCCCAACACAATGGTCGCTCGCAGCCGTATCGCGCAGGCGAAGGCGCAGGGTGCGGCATCGCTGGCCAGTTTCGACGGCACCGTGCTCAATGCCCTTAAGGAGTCCGAACAATCGCTGAGCGCCTATGGTGCGGCGATGGAGCAACGCCAGGCTCTGATCGAAGCACGCAACCGTGCCGAGAACGCCTTCCAACTGGCTGACCAGCGCTACCGTGCCGGGTCCATTAGCTACCTGGATGTGATCGTGGCGCAGACCAGTCTGATCGATGCCAAATCGCAGGTGGCCGCCGCCGACCAAAGGGTGGGGTCCACTCGGGTCGGCGTCTTCAAGGCGCTGGGTGGCGGATGGGAGCAGGCCAATATGCAGTAAGCGACCACCGACGCGATGGCCGTCATGACGCCACCCGTAGCGGCATAGCCACGGAAAACCCACATGACTGAACACGACCGACCTTCCCAAGTGATGGATTTGATGGCTGCCTTCGGACGCAGAAACAAAAGCAGCTCGGCATCAACGCCTGCAGGACTCGACACGGACCTCGCTGCCAGTCATGAGGCAAGCGGAGTTAAACTCGAGCACGCAGAACGCCTGAGGGCCAATCGCCTTAGATCAACAGTAGCGCGGGTCAACATCCTGACGGTGCTGGAGAATGCTGCCCCTCAGTGCCTCGATGCCGCTGAACTGTATCGCACCCTCGACCTGCAGTCGGCGCATATAGCACCGGCCACGATCTATCGGGCACTGAATGACTTGTGGGGAGCCGGATTACTGGTACGCAACTGGAGCGATCATGGCCGTGCTCACTACGCAATCAAGCCAGACAAGCAGAGCCCGCCCGTGGACACCTTGGAGTGCCATTGTGGAAAACGACTGGTGCTCATTGAGGATCGAACCTTGCGCGAGCACCTGCGTTCGTTCGCAAGCGAAGCGGGCTTCGATACCGATAAAGAGCCGGCCTTCACGATTTCCATCGCCTGCCCAGGATGCAGGAAAAGCCGCATGGACGCCTGGTGATTTGGCGTGCTGCTACCTTCCGTTGCTAGCAAGCCGAGGCCCGGTCAATTGTTCAGAGACCTTCCCGAGTCGCGTGCAACCTTTCGATCAATCGATAGTGGTGTAATTTCGCGCAGGTGCAGAATACCCCCTCGTTTCAAACAGGCGATCCGCCACCCAGTAGCCGCCCCTTTGGCATCCGGCGGGTGGCGACATACAGAGTGGGCCGCCCCGCCCGCTTCCGATTGACTCAACAACAGTGCAATCATCCTAATAACAATATCCATCAAGCTTCTTTCACCGGAACCATTGCTGATCAGATGGGTGCGGGCATATCCAGGGTGTACGGCAATGCTCATCACTGACGGCGGCATCGCTGAGACGCCGCAACTCCAGCGCAAACTTCAGCACGGCGAGTTTTAATTACGCATAGGCATGCATCGACCTGTAGGCGTGCTCCCATTGCAATGTGTCGAAATGATTGGTCTCAGCCCTGTGAGTTAGGTTGTTCAAACTGACGAAACGGGGAGCGTCGCCGCGCAGCAGCAAGAGGAGCAGCAATCCAGATGCTTTTCTGGTCGAGTGTTCAATTACACAAAAGAGTAACTGATGCTAAGTTTGCGAGATTGAGCGCTTCGAACCCAATGCTCGTCCCCAGGCAAAGCCGACTTGATTTTCGCAATGGCGATCCCCCCTTTCGAGATTACACCCAGCCAGTATCACATCACCGTCGGCACGCGCCAACGCAAGCGCAGTTTTAGACCCGAGCCCACCAGGGCCTGTTACGATTGCGGTGGGCCCGCATTGGAATGGGATACCGATAGTTGACCACTGCGTCTCAAGATGCAGCCTCCCCCGTTAAATTGACGTCTAGACAATCGCTCGTACCACGCCGCCATCAACCCGAAGCGCAGCGCCGGTGGTCGCCGACGCCGGGACACCACAAACATAGATGATCATCGACGCAATCTCGTCCGGTGTGGCGAAGCGCTGAAGTATCGAAGATGCGCGGACTGTCGCGAAGAATTCACGCTCCACGGTCGCGGTATCCACGCCACGGCTCGCAGACAGCTCCGCAACGAGTGCACCGATACCCTCCGAGGCGGTGGGCCCGGGCAGCACGCTGTTTACGGTAACACCAGTGCCCACCAGCGACTCAGCGAGCCCACGCGCCACAGCGAGTTGCGCGGTCTTGGTCATACCGTAATGGATCATTTCGACCGGGATCTGCAGGGCCGATTCGCTCGACACGAACACGATCCGCCCCCAGTTGCGTGATCGCATCCCGCGCATATAGTGACGCGAGAGCCGGACTCCACTGAGTACGTTGATCTCGAAGAAACGGGTCCAATCTTCATCCGATATCTGCTCGAACGGTTTTGGCTCGAAGATACCGAGATTGTTGACCAGCACGTCGACGTCAGAAAGCTGGCCGACCAGCGCCTCGCAACCTTCGCCGCGGCTCAGGTCAGCCGCAATCCCGGTGATGGTCGCGCCGAGAAACTCGCGTTTCAGTGCATCCACCGCCTTGTCGACCCGCGCCAGGGTCCGGCCATTAACCGTGACAGAAGCACCCTCGGCCACCAGCGCGCGTGTTGTGGCGAACCCGATGCCAGCCGTTGATCCAGTCACGAACGCCCGCTTTCCTTTCAGTCCGAGATCCATAGCCAACCTCCAATCCATTTTTCAAACGTTAAATCTATCGGTCTCGTGTGTGACTCGATAGCGATGTTTGGTCAGGTTGCAGTTCAATCCAGCCAATCTCCGATATCAGTGCAGGCTGGCTCCCGACAAAGCGTACTGGGCGTTCAACCAGACGGGGCGCTCGGGTGCCCGTCACCTGCCTCAATCGGATAGTAGCTGACTCGGTTTTACTGTAGTACCTCTCAGTTCGTTTGCTGATTCTGACCGGAAATCTGTCCGGAGCGGACTCATGCGTCTTTTCCTCTGCGAGAAACCCTCTCAAGGTCGAGACATCGCCAAGGTACTCGGAGCCACCCGCCGCAGCGATGGTTGCTTTATCGGTGGCAATACAACCGTCACCTGGTGCTTCGGCCATCTGCTCGAAGCAGCACCGCCCGAAGCCTATGGCGATCAGCACAAGAACTGGTCGTTGGATCATCTACCGATCATTCCTGCGCAGTGGCAGGTTGAGGTCAAACCAAAGACTGCCGCACAGTTCAAAGTCATCAAGCGCCTGCTCAAGGAAGCCGCTACGGTCGTCATCGCGACCGACGCCGATCGCGAAGGTGAAATGATTGCCCGCGAGTTGCTGGAGCTCTGCAAGTATCGAGGCCCTGTTCAGCGCCTCTGGCTGTCCGCACTCAACGACGCGTCGATTCGCAAAGCACTGTCCTCGCTGAAGTCTAGTCAGGAGACCTTCCCGCTCTATCATTCAGCCCTCGCCCGCAGCCGCGCCGACTGGCTGATCGGCATGAACCTCAGTCGTTTGTTCACCCTCCTCGGACGACGGGCAGGTTACGACGGCGTATTGTCGGTTGGACGCGTCCAGACACCCACTTTACGTCTGGTGGTCGATCGCGATCGTGCGATTGCCAGCTTCGTCTCGGTGCCCTACTGGGAAGTGGATGTGCACCTGTCCTCAATGGGCCAACCATTCATCGCGTCGTGGCAACCACCCAGCTCAGGGCAAGACGAGGCCGGTCGTTGCCTGCAGCAGGCGCTTGCCAGTCAGACCGTCCAAGCGCTCTCTAGCAGTAAGACCGCGACAGTACTCTCGCTGCAGACTGAGCATTTCCGCGAAGCACCGCCCCTACCCTTCGATCTGAGCACACTGCAACAAGTCTGCTCGCGCAAGTTGGGACTCGGCGCTCAGGAAACCCTGAACATCGCCCAAGCCCTGTATGAAACCCACAAAGCCACCACCTACCCGCGCAGCGATTGTCGGTATTTACCCGAGAGTATGTTCAACGAGTCGCCCGCAGTACTCGACGCCCTGCTCAAAACGGATCCGGCACTCAGACCGGCACTCGGGAGCCTCGATCGATCATTGCGCTCCCGCGCGTGGAACGATGCCAAGGTCACCGCGCACCACGGCATCATCCCCACCACCGAGCCGGCGAACCTGTTGCGGATGTCTGAACAAGAACGCCAAGTCTACGAACTGATTCGCAGCCACTACCTTGTACAATTTCTTCCGCATCATGAGCTTGATCGGACCCAGGTCGAACTGGAATGTGGCGAAGAACGATTGACCGCTCTGGGCAAACAGATCCTGGTCCAGGGCTGGAAAGGCTTGCTCTATGACGCCGCCGAGGAGGATGAGCCCAGTCACAAGTCCCAAGTCTTACCCGTCTTGCAACAGGGTACTCAGTGCACAGTGGACGACGTCGAACTCAAGTCCATGCGCACTGCCGCTCCCAAACCGCTTACCGAGGGCGATCTGATCAAGGCGATGAAAAATGTGGCCAAACTGGTCAACGACCCACGCCTGAAACAGAAACTTCGGGACACCACCGGTATCGGTACTGAAGCCACGCGAGCCGGCATTATCAAAGGGTTGATTGATCGCGGTTATTTACTGAAGAAAAAACGCGCCTTGATGGCCACCGCCGCAGCCCATACCCTGATCGAGGCGGTACCGGCAGCCGTCGCAGATCCGGGTATGACCGCAATCTGGGAACAGGCGCTGGACGAAATCGAAGCGGGACGCCTGACCCTGAATGCGTTCGTTGCCAAGCAGGCGAACTGGATTGCGCAGTTGGTCGCACACTGCCGCTCGCTCACTTTGGCAATAGCGGTCGAAACCAGCCTGGACTGCCCCATGTGCAACGCCTCAATGCTCAGGCGAACGGGAAAATCAGGGCCGTTCTGGTCATGCTCCCGCTACCCGGATTGCAAGGGCACGGTGTCGATCAGTAAAGATACGCGTCGCTCATGATGTTCCATGGGACGATCATCATGAGAATGGTGTGCTCTCGGCCTTGACCTCGTCCCACCCTCTCTGCTGTAGTGACTCAGGATCATCGCCAACGGCGACCCGAGACCGATTTGCTCCGGGTAGCTCGGTCGAACTCTTCGAGTTCGGAGCCTTCTCTTCTGCGGAATTTAATTCCCGTTTTGTGCTCGACCTGATCACGGTGGCGGATGACCACTGTTGCCTCTACCCGGCAATAGCGGTCATCCGCTTCGGCGATCGTATTCAGTCCCGGAGCCCACCGGGGAAACACGGGGCACCCTTTGTGCGCGGATGCGTGCCAGCAGGTTCCGACCTAGGCCACGACAAGGGTCGGTTGGCGGATCATGGTGCAGTTAAACCAAGTTTTGCGAGGAGCTTGTCGACTGCGTAAGACCGCCAGAGGTGGCTTTTCTCTTCCTTGCCTGGCACCCCGCCAGGCCCACTCTTCACTTTCTTCAGTCCAGTGACTGCCACTGTATTCCGGCCTTAAAAAAACGGGTTGTAGCGTCTTGACGCTCCCCTTTGACAGGCTTATACAAAGGGCGTGGTTCGCTGTCGTTGACAGACCAGCCCAGGTAGCTTGAACCTTCAAGGCTACGCCACGTTCGTGGTGGTTTACCCAAGTGCGATTAGCGTTCGGAAGCTCGCGCGGTTACCGCTTCAGCGGTGATGAATGCCCACTACCCTATGCCTTCGGATCACCACCGCAGACGCTCCTCTGCTGCACCGCTATTTCCCCAGACGCATCGTTCTGATCGTCATCGGCTTGCCGGTGGCGAGTCGTTCATCTCTCGCCTTCACCTTACCCACCCTGACGGGGGCTCACTTCCCTGTCAGGGACTGTGCGTCACCGTTTTCCCTTGAAACAGGAGAACCACCATGGCCCACGCCAACCATTCCCAAGAAGCGATCACTTACTTCAATCTGCACACCGTCGGTATCGGCTACCTCAACCGTGTTCGTGAAGTCCAAGTCCGCCGCGGCCAGCCGTTCATGGCCTGCGATATCGCAGCCCTGCACGGTGCCACCGATGCTGTGGAGTACACCCGCTTCGACTGCAAAGTCGCTGGGGGTGAAGCTGAACGCTTGATTCGTCTCTATATGGACGCCGTCAACGCCGAGAAAAAGGTCCTACTGTCGTTCCGTATCGGCGACCTGTGGATCGATCCGTTTCTCTACGAGAAAGGCGATAAACAAGGCCAACCGGGCGCCAGCCTGAAAGGTCGTCTGCTGTTCATCGACTGGATCAAGGTCAACGGCTCTTTCGAGTACAAAGCGCCCGCCAGGCAGGAAGCAACAGCACCTGCTGAGCCAGCGCCAAACAGTGTGCCCTCCCCAACGTCGGCTGATGCCGAAGCTGAGGAGATCGAAAACACAACTGAGGCTCGGATCGAACCTGAATCTCCACCCACTCCCCGCACGGTCCACCGTGACGCCACTCATACCGTTCAGTCCGACTGAACAGTCCACGATGTTCATCATCAAGGCGCTCCCTCGAGCGCCTTTTCTTCAACATCGCGTAGGAGAACCGACATGGAATCCTTCTGGCTTTGCGACGACTGTCTGTTCGCTGCGGCTTACGAGGACTACAGCACGTTATCGCTCTACTACACGACGGATGAAATCGAGAAACGCATCGCCGGTATCCATCGTGGACTGGTTCGGTTATTGCCCATCAGTGCCGACTTCGATCCCGAAACCGGCTGGGGAATAAAAGCCTTTTCCCCATTGCCCTGCGACGGTTGTGGTTCACCCCTGCACGGTCAACGCCACCGATTCACTCGGCTGTAAACAGCGCGTCACCTGCTAACGCCCACAACCTATATCCACCTCGGGGACACCACTCCCCTCGGGTGTGTACCCCTGATTGTTCCCTTCGGAGGTACCACCATGAGCACCCCACTCACACTGATTGAAACCTCGGATTTCGAGGCTGATCGTATCGCCCAAGAAAACCAGGTGATCGACGAAGCACTGCATATTCTGGATCGTCGGCTGTTCGCCCGCGGCCCTAACCTGACGTCCCCTGGCGCTGTGGCCTCCTACCTAAAACTGCATCTTGTGCAACAAGAGCATGAAGTCTTCGGTGTGATATTTCTCGATGCCAAACACCGGGTGATGGCGTTCGAAGTCCTCTTTCACGGCAGCATTGATGGCGCCAGCGTTTACCCCCGCCAAGTCGTCAAGCGTTCCCTAGCGCATAACGCTGCGGCCGCCATTTTTGTTCACAACCACCCCTCAGGGTGTACGGAACCCAGCCAGGCGGATCGCATCTTGACCGCACGGTTGAAAGAGGCCTTGGCCTTGATCGACGTGTGCGTACTGGATCACTTCATCGTGGGTGAAGGTCGTCCGCTCTCCCTTGCCGAATACGGCTGGCTTTAACCCTCACAGGCGTCTTCGGACGCCTCGTTCATTTTCATTCTGGAGAACTCTCATGAGCCTCACCCCCCAAGCCCCAGCCCTGCTGATGGCCTCAAACCCGTTTGTTCGCGGTTACGACAACCTTCGAATCGAACGGCTGCTACTGATCACCTATGAAGACGACTGACCTCCCTGCTTTCGATCCGTGCACGACGCACAGGCCCATCTGTCCGACGATGAGCTGCAACTGTTCCCCTGCCTGTTCAATGAAGAGTTCGCCTTGATCAGCGAAGGCCAATCCATTCCGGATGAGTTGGATGAACGCTGCCTGTCCACCGGGCTGGTGCGCCAAGTGATCTACGCCGTGATGAGCGAAATGCTCAACGAGCGGCATCACGTCGGCGATCTGTCTCCCTAGAAGAGGCTCAAGCCATGGTCCATCGTTTGAGCTTCGAAACGGGACACTACAGTCGAGCCTGGGAGATCAGTACCGCACACCTTCCCGAAGAGGCGATGTTCTATCTGGAAGGATGGGTCAGTCACTCCGCACCGCGGCAAACCGGCCTCTTGTTCGAGCTGTTCACGTTGTCGGATTGCTGTGGCATCGGTTGCAAACTGGTCGGCACGCCATGGACCGACGATAACCTGGTGAAGATTGAGGGCCGTCCTTACTCATCGCTGAGGCAAGAGCAACTCGATGCCGGTACGCCAGTAGCGTTGATCGAGGTGCTGTGCCTCGCGGCATTGGCGGATGTGCGCTTGTTGATCTTCGACCCCGACGCTGCCGTTTTGGATGGGCTCGCCATTTTTGATGAATAGCAACGTGTTCAGCGTTAACACGACCCACCTTGAATCAACTTTCTCACTGAATCGCTCCTTCGCCTCATGTCAGGTTCTGCACTGAATCTGACACGAGGTTTTTTCCATGGAGCGTTTATTCACGCCTGTCTGCCTGCTGGGTTTGTTGAGCGCCTGCACCGCGCAAATCCACAACCCATTGCCGACCCATCCAGAAATCGGCAGTCGCTCCAATCAGGCACAGCACTCGAGGGGCACAGATGAAGAAAGCCATCCGGCAGAACTTCGTTATGGCCGCTATACGCTGGTCAGCACCGAGCCCACTGCGGAACAACGTGATCTTCTCGCTCAAATCATTGAAGTGAACATCCCGTCCAGCCTGAACCCTTCGGTGCAGGATGCGTTGCAGTACATATTGCAGCGCTCGGGCTATTCGCTCTGTCCAGTTTCCGCGTCGGTGAAGGTGCTATTTACCCGGCCTCTGCCTGCAGCCCATTACCGGCTCGGCCCGATCTCTTTGCGCCGCGCGCTACAAGTGATGGCAGGCCACGCCTGGCAACTCACGACCGATGAAGTCAGCCGTTCGGTCTGCTTCGAGCCGCAGAAAACGGAGGCCGGCGTCGCGCTGATCACACCCGTTTCGCCCCATCAGTTGGAGGCAAGGCCATGAAAGTCTCGACGTTTCAAACCCTCATTGTCGGGCTTCTTTGTCTGGCAATTGCCGGCCTGAGCGGCGGTTTGTATAACCAGTATCAGCGCGTGGCCGAACTACAGAGCGCGAACACCCAATACCGACAAACCCTGGACACCCTGCAACATGATTCAAGCGCCATCAAGGATGCCCAGGAGCAGTTGCAGTACGCACTGAAAGACCTGAAGCAGATGGTCGATAGCGGTGAGCAACAGGCCAATACCCTCGATCCGATGTTGGATCAATGGGCGCAAGAGATACAGGAACTGCGCGATGGTCTGGCAGACCGCGCCACCGTAGCGGACATGACAGCGCTGCGCGCACGCCTTGAACAGGTCGAGCAGCAGTTCCAGGAGCACAAGACCCAGCCATCACCCCCGCCGCCATCGCCTTCCGCGATCAAGCCGAAACAGAAGGCTCGTCCCAAGCCCGTCCCCCTCTCACCACCGTTCTCAGTGCTGAGTGTCGAGTCTCGCGGGGGTGAGCGCTTTTTGGCAATCGCACCCCATGACAGTCGCTCGCTCAGCGATGTTCGGCTGCTGCATAGCGGCGAGCAGCTCGGGGCCTGGCACCTAAAAATACTGGAGCCAAACTCAGCCATCTTCGCGGTGGCCGCTCAGCCAGACCAGACCGTGCAACTCCCTTGAGCAGCGATCATGAACAGAGTGTTTCTGCCCGCCGTCTTCTGCCTCACGTCGATGTTTGCCATCGGCTCTGCGGTGGGTGATACCACCACGGTCCAGTCACTGACCCAGGACACACAGTCAATTCCTCTGGAACGCTCCCACACAGCGCAAGCCGCGAACTGGGGGCTGACCGAGCAGGAGTGGACGCGCTTCGAACAGATCCAAGCCGGCACGCGCGGTTTCTGGAGCCCGAACCTCGATCCATTGACCGCACTCGGGGTCGAGGCCCAGACCGACCAAGAGCGTCAGCGCTATGCCGAATTACAGGTAGCGCTGGAAGCCAAACGCGCCGAGCGCGAATTGGCTTACCAAAACGCTTACACCGCGGCCTGGGCCAAGCTGTTTCCCCGGCTGCCGCCGATCCAGGGCATGGCATCTTCGTCCCCTACCAGCTCTTCGGCCATGCCGCGTCCAGCTTTGTTTGTGGAGGACCACTGCCCGGCATGTACCGCTGAAGCACAACGTCTGCAAAGCAGTGACACGGCGTTCGATATCTACTTGGTGGGCAGCCAGGGCGAGGATGAACGCGTCCGTAGCTGGGCTCGGCAAGCGGACATCGATCCGGCCAAGGTTCAACGCCGGCAGATCACCCTGAACCATGACCGTGGTCGCTGGTTCAGCCTGGGTGCTCCGGGGCCATTGCCCGCCACATTTCACCAGGTGAACAGACAATGGCAACGCCTCGACTGAGTGGTCTTGCGCTCCTGCTGACGATGCTCGCCGCCCAGGCGGACGAACTTCCGCCTCCGGCCTATCAACTGGCGGCGCATAACGCCGGCATCCCTTCTACGGTGCTGTTCGCGATTGCTCTGCAGGAGAGTGGTACCCGCGTCCGTGGTCGACTGCTGCCCTGGCCCTGGACCCTGAACATCGCCGGAACACCCTACCGCTTCGCCACTCGCCAGGCCGCCTGTCACGCCTTGCTTCAGGCGCTCGCCCGACATGACGCCAAGCGGGTCGATGTCGGGCTCGGGCAAACCAACCTGGGTTACCACGGGCAACGTTTTTCCAGCCCCTGTGAAGCCCTCGACCCCTACCGCAATCTCGCCGTGACCGCCGCGCTGTTGCAGGAGCATCACGTCGCCACCGGTGCTTGGGTGTTGGCTGCCGGGCGCTATCACCGCCCGGCAGGAGGAACACCGGCCGCGCGTTACCGCGCCGGCTTTTCCCGGCAACTCGAACGGTTGCTGGTTTCTTTCAAACAGGGCACACCACCATGAAGCGAATCCCCATCGCCTGTTATTTCATTCTGCTCTTGGCACCTTTCGCCCAGCCGGAACTGACCGTAGCCGGGGATCAGCCTTGCGACTTCACTCGACCCCATTTTCAAGTTGCCAGGCCGCCAATAAACAACAAGACCCAGTCTGATCGAGCCATGCATGCGGACCTGTCCATGTTTACCGATGAAACCTGGATACTGCCCGTCCGCAGCGTTCACTTGAGCCCCGGCCAGATCACGCCCCGCGCCTTGAACATGCCGGGCTTGCGGCCATTTTTTCTGGTCGGTGAGGATCCCCAATCGCTGGTTTGGCTGCGTCAACGCGCGGCTGAACTGCAGGAAATGGGCGCCGCCGGCCTCGCCGTCGAAGTGGCCGACACCGAAGCTTTGGCCCGGATTCGAGCAGCCGCTCCGAACATCACCATCCTGCCGGTCAACGGTAACGACATCGCCACCCGCTTGCAGATCGAGCACTACCCCGTCTTGATCACCGCTACCTCACTGGAACAGTGAGTCAGGTCATGGCCGAGCATGCGATGGAATCCAAGCTCCGGCCAGCGGTGGAGCTGTACACCGTAGCGATCTGCATCGCTGCCGCAGTGCTGTGCATGTACTCGCCCTGGGCTGTGGCCCTGTCGCCCGAGATCGGTCTGGTTGCGGCGTTGGCCTATACCCTGTTCGGCCTGATCCGACTGCGCCAAGCCTGGGAAGTGCTGCGTTATCGGCGCAATATCCGCCGGCTGCCCCGCTACGAGCTGACCAGTCGGCAGATTCCGGTCAGCCGCAAACGTCTGTTCATGGGCCGCGGCTTTCGCTGGACCCGTCTGCACACCCAGCGCTTGGTCGAGGCCCAGGATCCGGCTGTCGTTCACTATGTCGACCAACCGACCCGTTACCGCCTGGCCCGTGGACTCGAACGTCGCCTGGAACATGCACCGTTTCCGTTCTCGACACTGGCCCGTGTCACGGCTTGGAACAGCGCCTTCAATCCGATGCGCCCTTTACCCCCGGTCGGTGGCTCGCCGCTGTTGCATGGGGTCGAGCCCGACGAAACGGAAGTCAGTTTGCCGCTGGGCGAACGGGTCGGACATACCCTCGTGCTGGGCACTACCCGTGTTGGGAAGACCCGGCTCGCCGAGGTTTACATCACCCAGGACATTCATCGCATCGAACACGAGGTCGTCATCGTCTTCGATCCGAAAGGCGATGCCGATTTACTCAAGCGCATGTATGTCGAAGCCAAACGCGCTGGTCGAGAAAAGGAGTTTTATGTGTTCCATCTGGGCTGGCCAGAGATCTCTGCTCGCTACAACGCCGTGGGACGTTTCGGACGCATTTCGGAAGTGGCGTCACGCATTGCTGGGCAGCTCAGCGGTGAAGGTAACTCTGCGGCCTTCCGTGAGTTCGCCTGGCGTTTCGTCAACATCATCGCCCGCGCCCTGATCGAGCTGGGCCGACGTCCGGACTACCTGCAGATCCAGCGACATGTGGTCAACATCGACGCACTGTTCATCGAATATGCCCAGCAGTTTTTCGCCAAGACCGACCCGAAGGCGTGGGAAGTGATCGTCCAGCTTGAAGGCAAACTCAACGAGAAGAACATTCCCCGGCATATGATCGGGCGCGAAAAGCGTGTGGTGGCCATCGAGCAGTACCTGGCGGTGAAGCGGGTATTTGATCCGGTAATGGACGGACTGCGCTCAGCAGTGCGGTATGACCGTACTTACTTCGACAAAATAGTCGCCTCGCTGTTGCCGCTGCTGGAGAAACTCACCACTGGCAAGACCGCCCAGTTACTGGCCCCCAACTACACCGACCTGAATGACCCACGGCCGATCTTCGACTGGATGCAGATCATCCGTAAGCGCGGCATCGTCTACGTCGGTCTGGATGCGCTGACCGATGCCGAGGTGGCCGCCGCTGTGGGCAACTCGATGTTCGCCGATCTGGTCTCGGTCGCCGGCCATATCTACAAACATGGCATCGACCATGGCCTGCCCCCATCGGGCAGCAGCAGTGACAAGCTGCCGATCAACCTGCACGCTGACGAGTTCAACGAGTTGATGGGAGATGAATTCATCCCGTTGATCAATAAAGGCGGCGGTGCCGGTATCCAGGTAACCGCCTACACCCAAACCCTCAGCGATATCGAAGCGCGCATTGGTAATCGTGCCAAGGCCGGCCAGGTGATCGGCAATTTCAACACCCTGCAGATGCTCCGAGTGCGTGAAACCGCCACCGCTGAACTGCTCACCCAGCAGTTGCCCAAGGTCAACGTGCTAACCAGAACCCTGGTGTCGGGTGCGACTGACACCTCCGATCCTGAAGCCAATACAGACTTCACTTCATCCTCGCAGGACCGTGTTAGCAGCACCAGCGTGCCGCTGATCGAGCCAGCTCATAT
This sequence comes from Pseudomonas sp. MPR-R2A5, assembly GCF_058793055.1. Lineage (NCBI taxonomy): Bacteria > Pseudomonadati > Pseudomonadota > Gammaproteobacteria > Pseudomonadales > Pseudomonadaceae > Pseudomonas > Pseudomonas sp. MPR-R2A5. The sequence continues at coordinate 51,428 of NZ_JBXAFK010000040.1, read as the reverse complement.
CGTCAGTTTGCCCAAAGGGCAAATGTTCTCCTTCCAGGCCGGTGGTCAGCTGTGGAAAGTCCGCATGCCATTGCCCAAAACCTCCAACGACGATGCCATGCCCAAGGACCTGCAGGAACTCACCCAACGAATGCGGGCCACCTACAACGAGCAAGCCGGGCAATGGTGGGGCGCAAGCGGCGGCGGTCCAACGCTCGACTTTGATCCAGATCGATTAGGAATGCCTAGCTCTGTCGAGGCGGGGGGCTCGAGTGCTCCCACTCAGGAGGTGCCGTGACGACGTCAGCCCTTCATCCCGCATCGGAGTAAAGGATGGCGACTTCAGTTAACAGCCCCCCGCCGCAACCGATCCAGCGCCCAGGGCTAATTGTCTCGGCGGTTGGCCTGATCTTACGCATTATCGGCTTACTGATCGCCTCGTTACTGTGCTCAATCCTGATCGAGTTCATCGGGCTGATCCTATTCTGGGGCGATCAGGGCTGGAGACACAGTCAGGCCATGCTAACCAGCGAACTGGGGTGGCTCAGCGAGCACTTCAAATCCTCACTTCTCATCCAGCAGCCAGGGCAAACGAGTGTCCAGTTGCAGGATTTCCTCTATCAGTGGTTGCTGGTCAAGACCGGCTTTGCGGATTTTGCTCAGCAGGCGCGGGGGCCGAGCCAGAACAACGGTTTCTGGAGCTGGATCAATCAGTTCTACGTGAGCATTGAAGACTTCGTTCTGGCGGCGGTGTATGTCACCTTCACCTTCGTGGTGCGCCTGACCATTCTGGTCCTGGCCACCCCCCTGTTTCTGTTGGCCATGTTCACTGGTTTTGTGGATGGCTTGATGCGCCGCGATCTGCGCAAATTCGGGGCGGGTCGAGAAAGTAGCTTTGTCTATCACCGGGCTAAACGAGCAGTGATACCACTGCTGGTCGTGCCTTGGGTCATTTATCTGTCCCTGCCCTTTTCGATCAATCCAATGACGGTATTTCTGCCTTGCTCCGTGTTGCTTGAGGTGACCATGGCAATCACGGCGGCGACGTTCAAAAAATATATCTGAGTACGACACACGTGCTCGTCAGCATTTTTCGTGATGCAAATGTAATCAGCCGCCTCCACGGCCCTATGATCGTAGAGAATGCCCTGCACATTCGGCAGGGCAACTAGGTACTGCTCCAAGTGTTCCTGTACCGCTAACCTTCCAGCAAGCAGTGCCCTTCTTCGAGCCGTTTCGTCCGAATCATCCGCTGGTAAAAACTCTACTTTGATCGCGCAGCCAGCCCAATCAAATGCCTGCGTATCGCCTTCCGACAACCTAATGACTGCACCAATGGGGCAGCCATTAGGTTCATCCCCTCGAAGGAAGACTTGTCGGCGGCATAGAAGGCCGGACTGTGTTCGCATAAACGAGTGAGTCAGCAGCCATTTCAGGGCTTTCGCCTTATTATGCCTGCCGTCTTGTACAGCCTTCACAGTACGCGCTTGCAGCCCTCTTACTCGACGTTGAGCGTCGGCCCAATTGATGCCGTCCCACGACGTGCCGGAAGGTGCACACGCCAATGCTGCTGCGTTCATTTGCCCTCCCTTCGCTGAAAGGGTTCTACATACTCTCTTGTTGAAGAGAGACCATGAGGACGTCTGCCCGCTTTCGCGTGAAGTGATGTTTCAACCTCTATCCAACCCATTACAGGATGGCGTTCGCTTTTTCCTCGTTCCTTCGCCCGCACCGCCATGGACCGTTTTTGCAAATGGCTGTCCCCGAGGGGAGCGATATGGGATTTCGACGTTCCGCTTACTGAAGTACGTCGGGTTAGGTGCCTGCTATCGTCCGGGAGGCATGTGGGTCACGAACGCGCGTGCAGAAAAACGCTGTTCCCACCTTCGCTACCTTTTGGTTCGAGCGTATAAGCCATTTCCGCTCGTTCAATTTAACGATCTTTGCGCAGGTTCACATGTGTTCAACATACCGACTATCTAGCCCTTGTCCGGCCATGGCTGCCAGAAGAGAACGCCTCTCACGATTAGTACCCCACACCTTGCGGCGCCTCGTCACATTGTCGAAAGCGCTCTTGATTCAGCCTTCTAGATTCACCCGGTGACACGGGTGGTTCCCTCAAAGGGGAACAACTTCTGTAAGCGACTTCGTGTCTCACCTCGGCCCAATTATTGTCAATGGGTACGGCCCCATCTTCGAGATAGCGAGACAACGCCGTCCAGCGTTTGAGGCTGTAATCCAGAGCTTTACTGATCGCCGAGCCGTCGTGCACGATCTGGCGCTGGGCGATCATCCAGGCATGCAGAGCGTCCATCACCGGTACGGCTTTTTCTTGCCGTATTCGGCGGCGTAAATCCGGTTCCAGGTCGCGGATTTCATGCTCTATTTCGTACAGCAGTTGGATGTAGCGCAAGGCCTGTTCGGCTAGCTGGCTCTTGTTGGTGGCGTGTAGTTCGAAGAACTTGCGCCGTGCATGCGCCATGCATCCGATCTCGGTCACGCCGAGTGCAAAGCTGGCCTTGTAGCCAAAATCATCGCAGACTAGCTTGCCCTTCCAGCCTTGCAGGAAATTGCGTGCGTGTTCTCCGGCGCGGCTGGGGCTGAAGTCGTAAACCACCGCCGCCAAGTCCGAGAACTGGCTGGTGGCGTAGGCCCAGACATAGGCTCGGTGAGTCTTTTTAGCGCCCGGCGTCAGCATTTGTACCGGCGTTTCATCGGCGTGGATCACACAATGTTCAAGGACTGCATCACGCCGGGCATCGACCAGCGGCTGCAACTGCACACCACAGTTGCCGACCCATTGCGCCAACGTTGATCGGGCGATGGCTAGGCCTGCTCGACCAAAAATAGATTCCTGACGATAAAGCGGCAGATGGTCGGCGAACTTCGCGATCATGACGTGGGCCAGCAGCCCAGCGGTTGGGTTACCTTTGTCGATGACCTGCGCCGGAACCGGTGCCTGGATCAGGGTTTCGCACTCATCGCAGACCCACTTGCCACGGATATGACGCTCGACGGTGAACACGCCTGGCGTGTAGTCGAGTTTCTCACTGACATCCTCGCCGATACACTTGAGGGCGCAGCCGCATTGGCAGTGGCTGTTGTCGGGTTCGTGGTGGATCAGGGTGCGCGGAAACTGCGGCGGAAACGTGGTGCGTTTAGGTTTTTTGCCGAGTCTCGGTCGAAACCGGCGCAGGTTGCAGCGCCTCAAGCTCGGCTTCGATGGCGGCGATATCGGTATCGATCAGATCGTCCAGCAAGCTGGCCTGCTGCGGATTTAACTGCTCGCTGCGTTTGGCAAACTTGAAACGCTTAAGCTGTGCAATCTCGTGGGCCAGTTTCTCGTTGACCGTTTTTTTGGTGGTGGATTTGCTTGCCCATTGTCTCGACTTTCTGATCGAGACTCTCGACACGTTGCATCAACTGCGCCGCCAGAGCGCGCAGTTGTTCAGGGTTTAGTTGGTCGAGATTGGGGAGCGAAGTCATGCCGCCGATTTTGCCAGAACAGGCCAAAACCGACGATAGGCTCATCGGACAATTGCACGGCCTGGTTGGTCGTGCCGGACATCACATGATGGAAATTGCGCCGCTTGGCCCAACTCTTTGCCAAGGCAAACCCAGCACCAGGGCATGCAGTTGTTCGGCACCTAATTCCATCTGAGAGCCATGTCGAGAACCCGGCCAGAAGAACTTGCCTTGATGCAGGCGGCGCGCCGCCAGCCAGATGCCCAACCCGTCGTGCACCAGCACTTTCATACGATTGGCGCGACGGTTGGCAAACAGATAAGCACAGTGCGGCTGCGCCGCACCGAACACCGCAACCACCCGCGCCAGCGCGGTTTCAGTGCCGGCGCGCATATCCATGGGCTCGGTGGCGAGCCAGATAGAGTCGATGCGGATCATCGCAACAAGTCTCGAAGAAAGGTCGCGCAGGCAGCTGATCTGGACACCATCGCCTCAAGCGACGGTGTCAGGAAGGTGTGTTGGCCGGATGGCTAAATCGTTTCGATGCAAGGCCATGATGAGCTAACCAAGTGGATCGAGGGAAAAGTCTATGGCTAGTTCAATGATTTGCGCAGCCGCGACAAGGCAACCACAAAGAAAATACTACCGATCACTGTCAGAGCCAGCAGTTGCGGCCAGATGACGGAAAACGAGGCACCCCGAAACAGGATGGCCTGGCTCAGTTCGACGAAGTGGGTGGTGGGGGCCGCCAGCATGATGTTCTGTACCGCCACAGGCATGCTTTCGCGCGGGGTCACGCCGCCGGAGAGGATTTGCAGGGGGATCAGCGTAAGAATGATCAACAGCCCCAGTTGAGGCATCGAGCGCGCCAGCGTGCCGTAGAAAATTCCGATAGAGGTGGTGGCGAAAAGGTGTAAGGCCGCCCCTCCCAGGAACAGCGCAAACGAGCCATGGATCGGAACCTGCAACCATTTCTCGACCACAAAAAACATCGACAAGCCAGCAGCCACCAACACCACCAACCCCATCGACCAGACCTTGGACACCATGATTTCGAACGGCCTGATGGGCATGACCAACAAATGTTCGATGGTGCCATGCTCACGCTCGCGGATCAGTGCAGCGCCGGTGAGGATGATCGACAGCATAGTGATATTGTTGATCACTTCATTGATCGCGCCGAACCAGCTCGTTACCAGATTGGGATTGAACTCCATGTGCACGATGGACGTGACTTCATCGACCTCGACGCTGCGATAGCGCTTGAGAAACTCGCCGACCTCGGCGCCGATAATCTGCTGGATATACCCGGCGCCCGTGAACGCCTGACTGACCTGGGTCGCATCGACGTTGACCTGCACCGTGGGTTGGCGCCCCGCGAGCAGATCCTGTTGGAACCGGGACGGGATATCTAGCGTGAAGGTGTAAATGCCCGCGTCCATGCCACGGTCCATTTGCGTGAAATCGATCGGCACCGGCTTGAGAAAATAAGGCATCTGGAAGGCGTTGACGATGCGGTTGGACGCTTGCGACTGGTCCTCGTCGATCACACCGATGCTGGCGCGATGCGGGATTTCGGGAACGCCGGTGGCACTCGAATACACCCCGACAATAAACGAAAAAGCAATCAGCAGTAATAACGCAGGATCGTGATACAGGCTGCGCAGTTCCTTGATGCCCAATTGCAGGATATTAGAAAGACTCAGCATCTCATTTCTCCTGCTTCTTGAGGCCCGCGACACTGAGCAGAGTCAACACCGGAATAGCGACCAGCAAGGGAATGAAGTAGGTGTACAAGTCGGCCAGCCCCAGCCCCTTGGAGAACACACCGCGACTGATTGTAAGGAAGTGCGTGGTGGGATAAATATTGCCGATAAAGGCGCCCACCCCTTCCAGCGACGAAACCGAATTGATCAGCCCGGAGAACTGGATCGCCGGTAACAGGGTCACGATAGCGGTGCCAAAGATGGCCGCCATCTGGCTCGAAATAATCGAGGACATCAATAAACCCAGGCCCGTCGAGCAGATCGAATACAGCAACGCGCCAACGGTCAGGGTCAACATACTGCCCTTGACCTGAACGCCGAACACCAGCACGGCCAGCAGCACCAGCATGAAAAAGTTGATCATCCCCAAGGCGATATAAGGCAATTGCTTGCCCAGCAGAAACTCCAGGCGGGTCACGGGCGTCACGTAGAGGTTAGTGATCGACCCCAATTCTTTTTCACGGACCACGCCCAAGGCCGTGAGCATGGCCGGGATCAACATCAGCAACAGCGGAATCACCGCTGGCACCATCGCCGGCAGGCTCTGGACATCGGGGTTATAGCGATAGCGCAAGGCAATATTCACCGGGCTGCTACTGACCTTGCCTGTCTCCAGCAAGTGCTGCTGCAAGTAACTGTTATGGATGCCGGCCACATAGCCCTTGATGGTTTCCGCGCGGGTCGGCATGGCACCGTCAACCCAGAAACCGATCTCGGGGCTGCTGCCGCGCGCAAGATCGCGACCGAAATTGGGCGGGATTTCCACCGCTAGGCTGATCTCGCCGCTACGCAACCGCTTATCGAGGTCTGTGTAGTCGCGCAGCGCGGTTTTCTCGGAGAAGTAACGCGAACCGGAGAGGTTGAGCGCGTACTCCTGGCTGGCACCGGTCTGGTCGCGATCGAGCACGGCATATCTCAGGTTCTCCACGTCCAGGTTGATGCCGTAACCCATGATCAGCATCAACAGCCCGGTGCCCAACAGGGCCAACGTCGCGCGAAACGGATCGCGGCGCAGCTCCATGGACTCACGCTGGCTGTAGCTGAGCAGGCGCTGCAGGCTGAAGCGGGACTTGAACGCCGCCTTGCTGTCGCTAAGGGGGTCGGCCGCTGCCTGCGGGGTATCGACGGGCGCGGGTGCCGGCGCCTGTGGATCAGCGACGTCCTGCAGATAAGCGATGAACGTCTCTTCAAGGGTCGGCAGGCCGCGCTTGGTCATCAGCGCCTGGGGCGTGTCACTGTCCAGCACACGACCGGCATGCATCATGGAAATACGGTCGCAGCGCATCGCTTCGTTCATGAAGTGGGTCGAGATGAAAATCGTCACCCCTTCCTCACGCGACAACTGAATCAGAAACTCCCAAAAATTGTCGCGCGCCACCGGATCGACACCGGAAGTGGGCTCGTCGAGGATCAGTATTTCCGGGTTATGGATGACGGCGACCGCCAGCGATAGACGCTGACGCACACCCAGCGGCAAGTCATTGGGGAAGCTGTCGACGACCGAATCTAGGTCGAAACGCTTGAGCATTTCCTCGATGCGCGGGCCTTTTTTGTCGGCCGGGATGTGAAACAGCCGCGCGTGCAGCTCAAGGTTCTGTCGCACCGTCAGTTCGCCATACAACGAAAACGCCTGGGACATATAGCCCACACGGCGCCGGGTTTCGATGTCTTTCGGGTCGACCGGCTGACCGAACAGCAACGCTTGCCCTTCGGTGGTCGGTTGCAAGCCGGTGAGCATTTTCATCGTGGTCGACTTGCCACAGCCATTGGAGCCGAGGAAGCCGAATATCTCACCACGCTCGATACGAAAATCCACATGATCGACGGCCACGAAATCGCCGAAGCGGCACGTCAGGCCGTGAGCCTCGATGGCCACTGCGGCTTCGCTACCGCTCGTGGTCCGGGGCGGTATCACCAGCGTATGGTGGCCACGGCGCTTTTCTTCCGGAAGCAACGCAATAAAGGCTTCCTCCAGGTTTTGGCTGTGAGTCTGTTTCAGCAGGTCGTCAGGGGTACCAGTGTCCAGAATTTTCCCTGCGTCCATGGCCACCAGCCAGTCGAAACGCTGGGCTTCGTCCATATACGCGGTGGACACCAACACGCTCATGCCGGGGCGATTGCCACGAATGCGGGCAATCAGCTCCCAGAACTGATTACGGGCCAAGGGATCGACGCCAGTGGTGGGCTCATCGAGAATCAACAGATCCGGGTCGTGAATCAACGCGCAGCACAGCCCCAGCTTCTGCTTCATGCCGCCAGAGAGCTTGCCGGCCGGGCGATCGGTAAAGCTTTTAAGCCCGGTGCTTTGCACCAGATCGTCGATCCGCCGCTTGCGTTCGGCGGCGTCCTGGCCAAACAGGCGACCGAAAAAATCCAGATTTTCGAAGACGGTCAAGGTGGGGTACAGGTTCTTGCCCAAGCCCTGAGGCATGTAGGCAATGCGCGGGCAAACCTGACGTCGATGCTCGGCACTGGCCATATCGCCGTCCAACACCTGCACCGTACCTTGCTGGAGCTTTCTGGCCCCCGAGATCAAGGCCAGCAAGCTGGACTTGCCAACGCCATCCGGACCGATCAGGCCAATCATACGGTTGGCCGGGATGTGCAGGGTCACATCATCCAGCGCGCAGACTTTACCGTAGTGCAAGCTCACCTTATCGAGCTGCGCCACCATCGGATTGGCTTCGGTCATTGCGGCACATTGACCTGAAGTGTGTCTGGCCACTGGGCATTAGCATCAAGCTTCAGATACGCCACGCCGGGTAAGCCGGTCTTGATCTGATCGAGGTGTTTTTCCAGCAGTTTTGGATCGATGCGCGCCTTGACCCGAAACATCAGCTTTTCCCGCTCGCTGGAGGTTTCCACTGTCTTGGGGGTGAATTGCGCAACGCTAGCAACATAACTGACTTTCGCCGGGATCACATACTGCGGCGCCGCATCCAGAATCAACCGGACATCGGCATCCATCGCCACGCGCCCGGCCTGTGCAGTAGGCAGAAAGAAGGTCATGTAGACGTCGTTGAGGTCCACCAGATTGAGCACTTTGCCACCGGCAGCCAACACTTCACCTGGCTGGGCCACGCGGTATTGCACGCGAGCCTGACGGTCAGTCTTGAGCTCACTGTCAACGAGATCGGCATGCAAGCTATCGACCCCGGCCTTGAGCGCCTCCACGGAGGACTCGGCCTCGATGACCAGGGACTTGGCCGCAATGATGGCCGCCTGAGCTGACCACACTTGCGCACGAGCCGAGGCCAAGGCTGCTTCCTTGCTTTGCTGGGAAGCCAGATCGTCATCCAGTTGTTGGCGCGCGACGGCGTTGAACTTGACCAGTTCGTCGGTTCGCCCGTAATGCTTCTGGGCCGCCGTCAGTTCGGCGACCCGCTGATTGACGCCAGCCTCGGCGGCCTGTTTTTCGCTCTTGCGTTGCTCCACTATCGCCTGGGCAGTCAGCACCGCGTTTTCAGCTTGGCGCACTTGCGCCTCGGCCTGCTTGATCTCGGCTTGCAGCACTTGCGTGTCCATCATCGCAATGACCTGCCCCGGTTGAACGAAATCGCCTTCATCGACGCTGATGGTCAGAATTCGACCGGCCAACTTGGCCGCCGCATCGATTTCGGTGGCCTCGATGCGGCCATTGCCACTGGCAAACCCCTCCCCCAAGCCCGTCGGGCGCAGCAGCATCCAGACCAATAGGCCCACGCCGACGACAACGACACCCCCAATCGCATACTTGATCAGTCGTTTGTTGAGTTCCAGCTTCATCAATTAACCCTTACTTGTGAGTACGCCAACTGGTTACGGGGTTATAGCTGAATTCAGCAAAAATGCGCAGAATGGATCTGCGTGTAGCTATTGTATAGTGAGGAAACATACCACTGCTTCGCCAGCTCTGCATTGGGCTCAGATCATGGAAAGCCTAAGTAATCAAAGTCTCTACCCTCCCCGCAACCAGAGTAGACGTTGTCGTTGTCGTTGTCGTTGTCGTTGTCGTGAGGACATTTGACGTAGGGCTAAGCTCTGTTGACTTGGCGCTTAGAAATGATCGATAGAGAAACCGGAGACGAGCAACTTTAAAGAGCTTCTTGGCCGAAGCTTGATTTACTTCAAATCCAGCTTCCTACCTCTTTTTGGTACACGTGAACCATTATTTTTGCCAAGCAATAAGGTTGCTCTCCAAGGGAACCATCAAGCCCGAAGAGACGTTGGTGATCACCCGCGCGGTGTAAGCCTCTGCCGGGCGATTGTCGGGCATATCAGCACGGTAGATCAAAACACCATCAGGCAGTACCGCAGAATCGATCACCATGTCTTGAACTTCAGCGTCACCGCCATTCGGGCCTTCGGCGTATAGCTGCACACGCAGATGGTCTGGAGTCAGGCCTGCAAGATCTAAGTACAGCGTGACACTGTAACGCCCCGCTTGCCTTTGCAGCTGCAATTGCAAAAAGCGAATATTGCCCCAGCGAGCATTCAACTCCTCGCGCATGCGAGTGAGTTGGGCAGCCAGTTTGCTCTCATGGGCCATACGCGCCCGGTAACTCCTCGCGGCGGGTAAATAATAATCCTGGGCATAGTCGCGTACGGCCCGATCGGCAGAAAACTGTGCCACCAGCGTTCCCATGCTGCAACGCATGCGCTTGATCCATTGCTTGGGAATGCCCTCTGCATCACGCTCATAAAACGCGGGCACCACCTGATCCTCAAGCAACGTATAGAGCTGAGTAGCGTCGACACTGTCGTAATCGTCAGCATGCTCGGCGCCATCGCCGATCCCCCAGCCCACCTCCTCCGCACACGCTTCGGCCCACCAGCCATCGAGCTGGGACAGGTTCAACCCGCCGTTGGCCAAAACTTTCATCCCACTGGTGCCGCTGGCCTCCCATGGACGGCGCGGGGTATTGACCCAAACGTCGACCCCCTGCACCAGATGGCGCGCCACACGCATATCGTAGTCTTCGAGGAACGCCACACGCCCGTTGACCTCCGGACGGCGAATAAACGCATGCCAGTCACGAATCATCTGCTGCCCGACGATGTCGGCCGGATGCGCCTTGCCGGCGATAAGCAACTGCACCGGCCGGGTTGGATGGTTGAGAATACGCAGCAGGCGGTCGGGGTCTTGCAGCAGCAGATTGGGCCGTTTATACGTGGCGAAACGTCTGGCAAAGCCCAGCGTCAATACCCGTGGATCGAACAAGGCGCCCGCCGATTCGATGGCCTCCAGCGAGGCGCCATGGATGGCTTCGCTGCGCGCCAGATTCGTGCGGACAAATTCGAACAGCAGCGTCCTGGCCTGCTCGCGAAAACGCCAGAGGTACGCATCATCGACCTGCCCCAACAGCTCGCTGACCTGCGATTCACTAGTGCCGCGCCAAGGCAAATCACCGCCGTGCAAGACTTGCCAGTGCGCCTCGGCTTCCAGTGACACCCACGTCGGCAAGTGGACGCCATTGGTCACATGCCCGATCGGCACGGCGTCGCTGGGCCAGCGCGGAAATAGATTCTGAAAAATATGGCGGCTGGTTGCCCCATGCAGGCGGCTTACTGCATTGACCGCCCCCGCACAACGCGCGGCCAAAAACGCCATATTGAACGGTTCTTGCGCATCGTCAGCATTCTGCCGTCCCAGCGCCAGAATGGCCGACAAAGGCTGGCCCAGTTCAGTTTCGACATAACGCCCCAGGTATTTGCCAATCAACTCCGGGGGAAAACGGTCGAAACCGGCCTCGACCGGTGTATGGGTGGTGAATACATTACCGGCCCGGGTGGCGGTCATCGCGACATCGAAACCGACCTTGTTCGCTTGCATGTAGCTGCGGGCCCGTTCAAGCACCGCGAAAGCGGCGTGCCCATCGTTGAGATGACAGACATCCGGCGTGTAACCCGCCGCCTCTAGTAAACGCCATCCACCAATACCCAACACCATCTCCTGGCGCAGACGCATCTCCGCATCGCCACCATACAGCTCAGCCGTGATCAACCGCATCGGAGATGGATTGGCGGGGTCGTTACAGTCGAGCAACAACAATTTATTGTGTCCCACCGTTGCCTGCCAACCCCGTACCCAGACCGTCAGACCTGGCAATTGCACAGACAGACGTAACAAGCTGCCATCCGGGCGCAACAAGGGCGCCACCGGCAATTGGCGCGTGTCATTGACCGGGTACAAGGCTTGCTGGTCACCCTGAATACCGATTTCCTGGCGGAAATACCCATGCTGCCAGAGCATGCCGACAGCCACCACCGGAACACCCAGATCGCTGGCTGCTTTCAACTGGTCACCCGCGACATTGCCCAGGCCGCCCGAATAAATCGGCAGCGCCTCGCTGAGCATGTACTCCATGGAGAAGTAAGCCACTTGATGCAAATCCGTGTCCGCGTGTTCGCGTTCAAACCACGTGGGCTGAGCAAGGATACTGCGGTGGATCTTGACAACGCTGGTGACCCGCGCATGAAAATGACTATCGGCCAACAGAACGTTGAGCTTCTGTTCAGAAATGGCATTGAGCACCAGACACGGGTTGTGGGTCAGTTCCCATAACTCGTTGTCCAAACTACGCCAGATATCGTCATTCAAGCTCGACCAGCGAATGGATTGGTCAAACGCCAGTTGGCGCAAGATTTCGAGGTTTGAATCAGGAGGATTACTATGAGACGGCATGGGTAGACCCTTGAGTAAATCGTATCGAAATAGGCAAAAGCGACGATTTAGAGTGATGCATCCATTGCCCCGACCAAGGCAGCAGCTCTTTCAAACGCCGGACTGTGAGTCATTTTGCAAGGCGCAATCATCAGTAACCGTTGACGCAGTGCCATTGCACACCTCAATGGGCGGAGCCCTGTTAACGTCGAGGATCACTGGCGGAACGAAACTTAATGCCGTAAAAGCACAGGCATCGCCCGCCAGCCGGATCATGGACCAGCGCCGGAAACGTCAGCCCAGCTCAATATTGATGTTTTTCTCAGGCTTCATCGCTTCAGGTTTCTTCGGCAGATTGACGGTCAATACACCCTTGCTGAAGCGCGTCTGGATTTTATCCGCGTCCACCCCTTTGGGCAGGCTGAAGGTCCGTTCAAAATACCCATAGCGGCGCTCGGTCAGGTGATAGTTCCCGGACTTGTCTTCCTTGTTCTCTCTTTTTTCGCCTTTGATCTGCAAATCGCCACTGACGACTTTCACCGTCAGATTTTTTTCGTCCACGCCAAGTACTTCGGCCGTGATTTCAAAGCTTTTTTCGTTTTCAACAATGTCGACAGCTGGCGATTGCAGTCCGACAAAATCACCCGAGAAAAGAGGCTCAAGGTCAAATCCACCACGCTTCGAGGACAACAACGAAGGCAGATTATTGAAGTCCTGGAACAGATGGTCGAATTGACGACGAAGCTGTTCAAACGGATGCCATGCGTCCGTATTGATCGCTACATCCCGGTTCTGTTCATTGACCTGGGAAGGCATTTTTTTAAGGGAATGAGCCATGACAGAACTCCTCTTTAGACTGTTATTACGTTGATAAACAAAGGTATCTTTTGACGTTGCGTGACAGTACCCATGCCGCGTCACATCAATACTGTTGCCCCTGCTCGCGAACGGCGCTTGATCGAAGTCAAAGATGGCGTTTATGGACGATTTGGATGGCCTCCATGCGGCGCCGCGACCCTGGCCCGATACCACAGACGGCGCACGTACACGCCCCGATTTACGGGTATCAGTATTCAAAGGGCGCTCATTGATCCAGATCAACACTCGCAGAACAGGCCCATGCAAGTCTGCCTGCAATCGGGTACTCCTTTCATAGCAGCGGTAGGCAGGGGTAGTGCAAAGCGCGAGTGCGCACAATAGAGGAACTAATAATGATAAATAAGCCGTTGTGCATAGCGTCAATTATCATTTTTGCCCAGGTCGGTACCGCATACGCTACGGAAGGGGCGGCGTTGGCAGACGCCAAGGGGTGCACTGCCTGTCACAGCGTGAAGACTGAAACGATAGGGCCATCTTTTCGCGATATTTCCCGCCGTTTCCATGGGCTTAAAAATGCCAGGCCCATGCTTGTTCGTGTCGTCCAAACCGGCACAGACACCGCCTCTGTTCCCTACCATTGGGGATCCATAAAAATGCCCTCCGCCAATGCGCGCACTCCCGTTAGTCAGGAAGAAGCTGAGCAGTTGATCGATTATGTATTGAGCATTCGCTGAGGCTTGCGGATGAGGCTATTTGTTAATTATCTATAGATATCAATGTTTTTCTGCGATCACCTAATAACCAATGCACGCTCTTTTATGCTGCTTGATTGAAAAATACACAGTGACGGTTTTCGAACAAAGAGACCCGTTGAACGTCCTGTTTACTATCAAGCGTTCGCATCATTAACAAAAGAGCATCCATGCTCCCTCGGTTTCTTGATGATATTGAAAGGAAAAAATTATGGGCGTTGCAGCCACTCCCCAGAAGAGAGGGCGTTTTAACCCGCCGGCCAGCGAGCCGATCCCTCCGCAGGCCTTCCCTTCGAAGGGTATTTCACTGCTGCAACTGCCGACTTCACAGCAGCCAAGTATTATCCTGACCAACAGAAGAAAAATTCTGTTCGTGACCTCAGAGTTGGCTGATCTGGTGAAAACCGGAGGTTTGGGCGATGTGTCTGCCGCACTGCCGCGAGCCATGCGCCACCTGCACGATGTACGCGTGCTGATTCCCGGCTACCCGCAAGTACTCAATAGCGGTAACCCGATCCATGTCATCAGCGAGCTGGGCGGTCATGCAGCCCTGCCACCGTGCAAGATCGGGCGGATGGACATGAAAGACGGTCTGGTCATTTACGTGCTGATCTGCCCTGATCTGTACGAACGTGAAGGCACACCTTACGGTGATAACAACGGCCGTGACTGGCCTGATAACCATATCCGCTTCGCCCGCCTCGGCCTGGCCGCCGCCGACTTCGCCGCCGGGGCGGTAAAAACCCAGTGGTGCCCGGAACTGGTACACGCCCACGATTGGCCTGCCGGATTGGCCCCGGCGTATATGCGTTGGCGGGGTCAGACCACACCGAGCATCTTCACCATCCACAACCTGGCGTATCAAGGCACGGTCAGCACCGGCTCCAGCCGCGAACTGGGGATTCCTGACCAGGCGCTGGGCGCCGACGGCATAGAGTTTTACGGCAAGCTCTCATTCATCAAGGCAGGCATAGCGTATGCCAGCCACATCACCACCGTGAGCGCGACCTACGCCAAGGAAATCACCACGCCGGCCTTTGGCTGTGGCCTGGAAGGCTTTCTGCAAAGCAAGGCCAGCCAAGGGCTGCTCAGCGGGATTCCCAATGGCATCGACGCCAGCTGGGATTCGGAAACCGATGAGCACTTGATTTGCCGGTTTGCTCCGAACGAATGGCAGCGCAAGGAAATCAATGCCGACCATGTGCGCGAGCTGTTTGAACTTGAGCCTTCCACGGGCCCTTTGTTCGCCGTGGTATCGCGCCTGGTCTTCCAGAAAGGCCTGGACCTGACCATCGGTGTTGCCGAGCATATCGTCAATCAAAGCGGGCAAATTGCGATCATTGGTCGCGGCGAACCGGAGGAAGAGGACGCCATGCGCGAGCTGGCCCTGCGTTTCCCTGGCCAGATCGGTGTGCGCATCGGGTTCAACGAGACGGATGCCCGGCGCATGTTTGCCGCCAGCGATTTCCTGCTGATGCCTTCGCGTTATGAGCCTTGTGGCTTGAGCCAGATGTACGCCCAACGTTTCGGCTCCTTGCCGGTGGCCCGAAAAACAGGGGGGCTGGCTGACACCATTGAGGATGGCGTGACCGGTTTTCTGTTCGAGGAGTCGACCGTGGAAAGCTACGCCGAAGCGCTGACGCGGGCGATCAAGGTCTTCGCCAATCCCGAGCTGCTCAATGCCATGCGTTGCCGAGCCATGGTCGCACCGTTCAATTGGCATCAAGCCATAAAACCCTATGCAGAGCTCTATCTGGAATTGTTGAGGCTTGGCACGGATTTGTCGCTCCGTTATTGAACAATGAGGGCGACGCACAGAGAGATCACGCATACATTCGTACAATGCAACCATGTTCCTACCTAATGGCGATGATGCATTCCTTAGCCTTACGTAACGCCCTAAAGCTCTAATCAGCGCTGCTTACAACTAAGCTACACATGGCGGCGCAAACTCGACCATCATGCGCCACAAGGTAGCTACGCCTCCTCCGCTGAAGGTCGTCAGCAGGACAACCGGGGCCGGTTCAAGCAACTGGTATACCTTGCAGAGAGAAAGCTCTTTCATCACTGTTATGACTCCTGCCGCTTATTTCGATTACTTCACCAGTATCACCGGCACCGCTACCTCTTGAATGACCCGGTTCGCAACCGAGCCCAACAGCAACCCGCCGAAACTACCCAGGCCACGAGTGCCCATGACCACGGTATCGCAAGCCAGTCGCTTGACCGCCTCACTGACTTGCTCCGCCGCATTGCCGAGCGCCACATGAGTCTCATGGGTGATGCTGGCAGCCTGCAGCAAAGCCACTGCCTACTCAAGCACACTCCCAGCCTTGACCCGAAGACTATCGTTGATGTCCTCAATCATGCTGGCCGTTGTGTAGTCCCCGTAGATGACTGGTCCATGCTGGACATTGAGAACATGAACCTCTATGGGCCGCGCACTTTCGCCAGCAGAATCAATGACGTACTGCAAAGCACGTATCGAATGTTCCGAGCCATCAAAAGCAACCAGAACCTTGCGCATTTCAGATCTCCGCCAATGTGTTTAACCAACATAGCCCACTCGTACAGCGATAGACACCATGGAGGGGAGATGAATTGATCTAGCTCAAGTTCTCATCATTTTTGCGCCCACAATCTCACCGACCATGTGATGAATCAGGACCGGCGCTCTTCTGGTCGTACCACAGCAAAAATCATCATGGCAGCTAAAGACAGTGCTGCAGCCACGGCAAACGCCAGACTCGGTGTAATACTCCAGAAGGCGCCCGCCATTAGAGAGGCCGGCAGGTACAACACACCGGTTGCAAAGTTGTAAATTCCCACTGCAGTAGCTCGCCGTTCAGGTTCTAGGTCAGCGATAAATGCCTTGCTCTGCGACTCGTCAATCGCATAAAAAAAACCGTAGATGGCGAGCACCACCACTACCTCCCAACGGCTATCGGCCAGTGCCAGCCACAGGTTGATAACCGCGTAGACCGCATACCCCAACATAACGATCAGGCTGCGCCCCACCCTGTCACCCAACCGGCCCACCAGAGGAGCCGTCAACACGCAGATGGTATTGAAAAGGGCATAGAGCAGCACGATTTCAGTCACGCTGAAACCAACGGCATGCGCCTTGAGTAAAATGAACCCGAGGCTGAAATATGCCAGCGCAAACACACCTGCGGGCAACAAAAAACGCTTAAATCCGGAACTGAGCAGGTGCCAATTCTTGAGCACGCTTTCGCGTTCATGGGCGACGACGGGGTGATCCGGGATGCGCGCAAGCACTACTACGCTGATTATTGCGGGCACCATAGCCACCAGAAATAGCATCCTGTAGGTGTTCGCAGACTCCCCCTGCCACGACAGCAGAGCATAGGCAACGAGAGGCCCCAGCACGGCTCCTGATTTATCGAGAGCCTTGTGCACGCCGAACGCATAACCTCGTGTGCCCTTTTCCGCGATGGATGACAGCCAAGCATCGCGCGGCGGACCGCGAAAGCCCTTCCCCAGCCGCTCGATGACGCGAAAAATGCTTAACCCAACAATGGATGACGACATCAGCAAGATGAGTTTGGCCAGCGTAGATAAGCAATAACCGGCAGAGGCGAACCATTTGCGTCTGCCACTACGGTCCGACAGCCAGCCAGCTAAGTAGTTAAGTGATGAAGCCGAAAAATCTGCAAGGCCCTCGATCAACCCCAGCAAAGCACTAGATGCGCCCGCCACGGTGGTGAAGAAAATTGCAAAGACTGAGAAAATCATTTCAGAGCTGATGTCGGTGAGAAAACTGACCAAGCCAAGCTTGAGCACATCTGGATGGAGTCGCTGGCGCTTGTCACTGGAAGGTCGTGTCACGAGGAAGTTCTCTCGGTTCGGGTCTCTCTGGGAGTATGCACACATGCAGGCGCATTAGCGTATAGCAGCGGAACCCATCAGGAAGGGGGGCAAAGAGGTTGCCCTTGGCCCGAACGGGAGCATTCCAGGTTCAGAAAAAACGAGAGAATCATTTGAGATTGTTTTGCCCAATATTTGCTCTGGGTGAGCGCTATTTTGAAGCTAATCCAGACCTGCGTGGTGATCAAAATGTAGTGATCAACAAATTCTGGACACCGCGATAGGTCGTTCCTCGGCCTTATTCCTTTCGTAGACGGTGGGTTGCATGTATCCCAGCGTTGAGTGCAGCCGTTCGCTGTTGTAGAACCCGACAATGTAGTCAGTGATATCTCTGACGGCTTCGGCATGGTTCGCATAGTCACACTGCCATACGCGCTCCATTTTGAGATTCAGTAAGAAATGCTCGATAGCAGCATTGACACCACCATGCCAACCAACGTGCCTCGACTCATTCAAATCGGCCAAAATCAGGGGGTACAAATCTCGAATGATGTAGCGCTTCACACATCTTTGAATTTCCTTGGATGACAGTCCCTCAGCCGTTCTACGCGCTACGTAGGCCCTGGTTTGTGGATCACTGCGCATACGCCCCATGACGATCGTCCACAACGTATTGTTGGCGGATCGACCCCGCCACGGTTCAGGCGGTGGCGAACGGTCTTTCCGGATGACGCCGGTAGCGGACTGACACCGCAAAGCGCAGCCAGCGCTGGCTCACTCTTCAGGCGTTCAGGATTATCGCCGGCACCGGAGATCAGGGTTGCCGCCGACTGGGGATCCACACCGAATTGATTACGAAGATGATGTGCGTACTGCTGAGCCAGAGAGTTCAGCATGTCATCGAGTTCTTTCAGCTCCACCGCGAGGGCCGTCCAGCGCCTCGCCAAAAGCCTAAGTGACGTAGTCAAAGCGACCAGAAAATGGGGTCACCCCCAACGAACCAAGATGCAGGCAGTTACCGACGCAGTCGGCAGCTTTAGTATCCCAGAGCTGTTCCCTGATCTCTTGTGGTGCACTGACCAACAACGATCTGATCTGGTTGATCGCCTGTGTTTTGGCTTTCGCCGTACTTCGGCGGACAACGAAAATTTCTCTCATTGCCTCAGCCGCTCCTGAATGGGTTTTAACAACAGCCGTGGCGCTACCCGATAACACTGAACGAGCCGCACTTTCCGCATCGGTAGGATCGGATTTTCCCTCCAGTCTGCGTTTGGTTCAATCAGGACGATTGACTTCTAAAACAGCAATATCGTGGTTGCGAAGTACCTGCGCCAATCCAGCACCGCAAGTGCCAGTGCCAGTGCCAGTGCCAGTGCTTTTGACACCTGCTCGCTGGAACGCCCCGAACGATTTAGCCCAAGCCAGCAACTTAAGGTATCCACTCACCTGAGTTTCACGGCGAGCGTACCTAAAAGCTGTCCGTTTACGTTGATCAGGACACCAACATGGATATCCAGATGCGTATCAACGCCCAGGCCAATTTGCGGGCTGAGCCTGGAGCGCGTTCCCGACGAAACCACGATCCTCAACTTTCGCCGTCTGCTGGAGAAAAACCATCGTGCAGGAGGCATCCTGGAAGTCATTAACGGCTATCTGGGTGATCGGGGCCTGATACTTCGTCAAGGCACTATTGTTGACGCGACGATTATTCACGCATCGACTTCGACCAAGAATAAATAGGGTGGCCTCGTTGTCGCGTCGCGACGGCCTGGCACTGGGTGATCAGATCATGTTGCACGGGCGCTGCAAGCAGGTACACGTTTTGAGAAGGCCAGTGGGTTGCGGATGGATTGAGCGCCTACGGTCAGGCCGTTCCCGTTTCCTAGGTCCAGGCCAGACCGACGAACTGCCCGGCGTAGCGGGTGCAGTCCTCAAGAGCCGCAGAAAAGGCATCGAAACCTTCCGCGAGTCGACCATCAAGTGTGTGTACATCTTCCGGCCCGTCACCCACCGAAGTCCAGGGCAAGGTCAAGGCGGTATCTACTATTCCAACTGATCGGTAAAACCACAAATAACCGTTCAGGAACAGCGTTACCAGCCCTGACTTGCGCATTTCTTGATCTAGAGCAAATTACCGCTCATATGGCAGGACTAGGTTTCGTTATCACTGCCATTAAGGCCATCATCATGCTCCTATTCTATCAGGAACTGTCCCTGCGCGGTCCGAGCAACTGCATATGGGTTTCGTCATTACATGGTTGTTCTGCGCCCTTTTCTACTTCGTGCAGTACACGTTACGCTCTGCTCCCGGCGTGATGATGCCGGAGCTGACGTCAGCATTCGGCCGCGATGTCGTGGCGGTCAGTGCATTGGTTGCCATCGGCGCGGCACTGTTTGGCTTGGGCGAGTTGCAGATCGCGCAATTCGGGCGTCTGCTGCAGGGTGCCGGCTCGGCCTGCGCCTTCACCGGCGCGGTCTACCTGGCGCCCCACAGCCCCCCACCCCGCGATCTGGCCACTGCAGCAGATTTCACTCAGTGCTTCGGCATGCTGGGGGGCTTGGTTGGTCAGTTCGCGGTAGGCCCGATCATCCACGGTACGATCCCTTGGCAGCAGTTCTGGTTCATAGCCACCGTCTGCCTGTTCATCATTGCCATCTGGGTCATGTGTGTGTCCGCCAAATGCCACGACACCAGACCGGTGGTCAGCAGCATGATCCCTCTGTTGTCCGCTGCTGGGCTATATCTCCGATCACCTCGGACGTCGCAAACCGGTATTGATCGGCGGCGAGCTGCTGACGCTCGCTGCCAGTGCCGCGATTCTCTATCTGCCGACTGGCATTGCGCCCCACTACCTGCTTGGCCTGCTGCTCGGCATTGGCTCGGGCGCAGCGATGATTCCCTACTCGATCATCAAGAAAGTCAATCCAGACAACGTCAAAGGCAGCGCCACCGGCGCCATCAACTTTCTGGTGTTCACCTTCAGCGTATTGCTCACTCCGGTATTCGGCCATCTGCTGGCACGTATCGCCGCCGGAAACGCCTTGACCCTGCTGGTGTTCCAGGAAGCAGGCGTCTGGTTACTGGGGGTATCGTGATCGCCATCGTCCTGGCCGTATTCTTTATCGAAACCGGCCAAAAGCCACGTAAAAGCAAGCCCGACTGTAATCGACACCCCCTAAAACTAGAACGATCTGGCCAGTCCGTTTAGCCGATTAGAGGCCCACCATGAAATCCTTGAACCATGACATGAGTCCCGGCGTCGACCTGACCAAGCGTCAGGTCACAGGTGCCGTGCGTATCAGCCATCCTATCTATCACGACCTGCTGCCTCCCTGTAACGATGCCTGTCCGGCCGGGGAAAACGTTCAGGCGTGGCTGGCTCTAGCTCAGGCGGGCGACTATCAGGCTGCGTGGCAAAGCCTGATCGCTGATAATCCGTTCCCCGCCATCCACGGCAGGGTCTGCTACCACCCCTGCGAGACGTCCTGCAATCGCAATGAACTGGACAGCAGCGTCAGCATCCATGCGGTCGAGCGCTTCCTCGGCGACCTGGCCTTGGAACACGGCTGGACCGCCAAGGCCGCCCCCCCCAGTGGCAAGCGCATGCTGATCGTCGGCGCCGGGCCGTGCGGACTGTCCGCTGCCTGGCATCTGGCGATGCGCGGTCATGCGGTGGAAATTCACGAGGCAGGCCCGGTAGCAGGCGGCATGCTGCATTTCGGTATCCCGGCCTATCGTCTGCCGCGCGATGTATTGCATCAGGAGATTGCTCGCCTGGAAACCCTTGACATCCGCATCTTGCTCAACCGCAAGGTCGAGGATGTGCTGCTTGAACAAGCCAACGGTCGTTTCGATGCCGTGCTGCTGTCGATTGGCGCGCAAGTCGGGCGACACATCGACATCCCGGCCCGTGACGCAGCCAAGGTGTATGACGCTGTCAATCTGCTACACGCCGCCGGTACCGGGGAAAAGCCGCTGCTGGGCCGTCGGGTGGTGGTTTATGGCGGCGGTAATACCGCCATCGACGCGGCACGTACCGCTCGTCGCCTGGGTGCCGAGGACGCGATGATCATTTATCACCGCGACCGCGCGCACATGTCGGCCCTACCCTTCGAAACCGAAGAAGCGCTGGAAGAAGGCATCAAGATCCGCTGGCTGTCGAGCATTAAGGGCATCGACGGGCAAAGCATCGAAGTTGAAAAAATGTCGCTGGATGCGGATGGCAAAGCCCGTCCCACCGGCGAGTTCGAAACGTTGCCAGCCGATGCGTTGATATTGGCCTTGGGCCAGACCAGCGACACCGACTTTCTGCGCTCGGTCCCTGACCTGGTTTTCGCAGCAGACGGCACGCTGATCGTTGGTCCAGACATGCAGACCGGCCATGCCGGATTATTTGCCGGTGGAGACGTCACCCCCGGCAATCGCACCGTGACCACGGCCACCGGCCATGGCAAACACGCTGCACGGCATATCGACGCCTGGTTCAACGGCCAGACCTGGGCGGCCCCCGAACGTCATCGTCTGGTGCATTTCGAAGACCTGCACCTGCCGATCTACACTGATGCCTTGCCCTCGCAGCAGAAATCCCTGGGGCTGGATGATCGTGTCGACTTTGCCGAGGTAGTCGGTGGGCTCAGCGCCACCCAGGCACAGCATGAAGCACGTCGCTGCTTGTCATGCGGCAATTGCTACGAATGCGACAACTGCTTCGCTGCCTGTCCCGAGGACGCTATCATCAAGCTCGGGCCACAAGCCGGCTACGAGGTGAATATGAGCCTCTGCACAGGTTGTGCAGTGTGTTTCGATCAATGCCCCTGCCACGCCATTGACATGGCGGCCGATGCCGCTGCAGTTGTGGAGAGTCCCCAATGAACAAGCGCAGCACGATGGACGCCAATACCGCCGTGGCCCTGGTCGCCTACAAACTCAGCGAAGTGTGCGCGATCTTCCCGATCACCCCGTCCTCGACCATGGCCGAACTGGCCGATGAATGGATGGCCGCCGGTAAGCTCAACCTCTGGGGCAACCTGCCGCTGGTTCAGGAGATGCAAGCCGAAGGCGGCGCTGCGGGAGCGGTGCATGGTGCATTGCAATCCGGGGCGCTGACCACCACGTTCACCGCGTCCCAGGGCCTGCTGTTGATGCTGCCCAACATGTACAAGATCGCCGGCGAGTTGACCTCGACGGTGTTTCACGTCGCAGCCCGTTCCC
Source organism: Pseudomonas sp. MPR-R2A5 (assembly GCF_058793055.1). NCBI lineage: Bacteria > Pseudomonadati > Pseudomonadota > Gammaproteobacteria > Pseudomonadales > Pseudomonadaceae > Pseudomonas > Pseudomonas sp. MPR-R2A5. The sequence continues at coordinate 28,964 of NZ_JBXAFK010000040.1, read as the reverse complement.
TGGCAACTTCGGCACTGTCGATCTTTGGCGACCACTCTGATGTCATGGCCGCGCGCATGACCGGCTTCGCCCTGCTCAGCGCCGCGTCGGTTCAAGAAGCCCATGACTGCGCCTTGATCGCTCACGCCGCGACCTTGCAATCGCGAGTGCCATTCCTCAATTTCTTCGACGGCTTTCGCACCTCTCACGAACTCAACACCGTGGAGTTGCTAGATGATAGTGTGTTGCGCGATCTGATCGACGAGTCACTGATTCGCGCCCACCGCGATCGCGCCTTGAACCCCGAACACCCGTTCATCCGTGGTACCGCGCACAACACCGATACCTATTTCCAGGCCCGGGAAGCCAGCAACCCCTATTACCAGGCGGTCCCCGGCATTGTCGAAACCCTCATGCAGCGCTTCGAGAAACTTACCGGCCGCCACTATCAGTTGTTCGAATACGAGGGTGCGCAAGACGCCACCCGAGTGATCATCCTGATGGGTGCCGGGGCGGAAACAGTTCGCGAAACGGTCAAGGTATTGAACGCCTCGGGCGAAAAAGTCGGCGTCGTGCAAGTGCGCCTTTACCGCCCATTTTCCGCCGAGCACCTGCTCGCTGCGCTGCCGGTTTCGGTGCAGCGTGTCGCAGTACTGGAGCAAACCAAGGAACCTGGCGCCACCGGCGAGCCGTTGTATCTGGACGTAGTCGCCAGTCTCGCCAACGCGTTTTCCCGCGGTGAGCGGCAAAGCTTGCCGTTGGTGGTCGGCGGTCGCTACGGCATTTCCAACAAGGACTTCACTCCGGCGATGGTCAAGGCCGTCTATGACGCCCTGCTTAATCCGCAGCCGCTGCACAGTTTCACCATTGGTATCAACGATGACGTCACCCACCTGAGCCTGCCGTGGGATGCGACCTTCAGCATCGAGAAACCCAACGTCACCCGCGCGGTGTTCTACGGCCTGGGCGCCGATGGCACAGTGGGCGCGAACAAGAACAGCGTGAAGATCATCGGTGAAGACACTGACCTGTATGCCCAGGGTTATTTTGTCTACGACTCGCACAAGTCCGGCGCGCAAACCATCTCCCACCTGCGCTTCGGCCCGGAGCCGATCCATGCACCCTACCTGATTGCACAGGCTGGATTCGTCGCCTGCCACAAGTTCGATTTTCTGGAGCGTCAGGATCTGCTGGTCCTGGCCGCGCCAGGAGCGACCTTCCTGCTCAATGCGCCGTACACCGCCGAGACGGTGTGGGCGCATCTGCCACGGCCGGTGCAAGCCAGCATTATCGAAAAGAAACTCGACTTCTACGTCATCGATGCTTCAGCAGCAGCCCGCGACTTGGGTCTGGGCACGCGCACCAACACCTTATTGCAAACCTGCTTCTTCGCCCTGTCCGGGGTGCTGCCCAGGGAAGATGCGATCGCCCAGATCAAGAAAGCCATCCGCAAAAGCTACGGTCGCAAAGGCGAAGACGTGGTGCAGATGAACTTCACCGCAGTGGATGGCGCCTTGGAGCGCCTGCATCAAGTCAAGGTGCCGGCCAGCATCAGCAGCGTCACTGAACTGTCGGCGCTGGTGCCCGAGGCTGCGCCCGCTTTCGTACAGACCTTCACCGCGAAAATGTTCGCCAGCCGTGGCGATTACATCCCGGTCAGCCAGTTGCCGGTGGATGGCACCTTCCCTTCCGGGACCAGCGCCTACGAAAAGCGCAATATCGCCGATGCCGTGCCCGAGTGGGACGAAAACCTGTGCATTCAGTGCGGACAATGCAGCTTCGTCTGTCCCCATGCGGTGATTCGCTCCCGCTATTTCCATGAAGACCGGCTGACCCGCGCACCCGAGGGCTTCCCTTCGGCACCGATCAATGCCCGTGGCTACCCGGAAGCGCGCTTCTCGTTGCAGATCTATCTGGAAGACTGCACCGGGTGCGGCCTGTGCGTCGAAGCCTGCCCGGCAATCAGCCCCACCGATCCTGCGGTCAAGGCGCTGAATATCGTCGACAAGCTGCCGATTTTGGAGCGCGAACGCAACAATATCCGTTTCTTCGAAACCCTGCCGGTCAACGATCGTTCGCTGGTGGATTTCTCCAACATTCGCGGCGTGCAATTCCTGCAACCGCTGTTCGAGTTCCCGGGTGCCTGCGCCGGTTGTGGCGAGACGCCGTACCTGCGGCTGCTCAGCCAGCTGTTCGGTGACCGGCTGCAAATAGCCAACGCCACCGGCTGCTCATCGATCTATGGCGGTAACCTGCCGGTCACGCCTTGGACTAAAAACCACGAAGGCCGTGGTCCGGCGTGGTCCAACTCACTGTTCGAGGACAACGCCGAATTCGGCCTGGGTTACCGGCTTGCGGCGGACCAGCACGTCGCCCTGGCCCTGCGCCGGGTCGCCGAACTGGCACCGCTGGTGGGAGAAGAACTGGCCAAGGCCATCACCAACGCGCCACAGATTCAGGAGTCAGAAATTCGCACTCAACGCGAGCGTGTCGCTGAACTCAAGGTCAAGCTGCTCAAGCTTGAAGGCAAGGACGAGCGCGCAGCGGATCTGTTGTCTGTGGTCGATCATTTGGTGCGCCGAAGCATCTGGTTGGTGGGCGGCGATGGCTGGGCCTACGACATTGGCTACGGCGGCCTTGACCATGTGCTTGCACAAGGTCGCGACGTGAATGTGCTGGTGCTCGACACCGAGGTGTATTCCAACACGGGCGGCCAGTCCTCCAAAGCCACGCCCTTGGCCGCGGTGGCAAAATTCGCCACGGCCGGCAAACGAGTGCCGCGCAAGGACCTGGCCATGCTGGCGATTGCCTATGGCAACGTCTATGTCGCGCAAATCGCCATGGGCGCCAATCCACAGCATGCGTTGCAAGCGTTCCGTGAGGCCGAGGCCTACGACGGGCCTTCGCTGATCCTCGCCTACAGTCACTGCATCGCCCACGGCATCGACATGCGCCAGGGTATGCATCAGCAGGAGTTGGCCACCGCCAGCGGTTATTGGCCGCTGTTCCGCTACAACCCGGAAATGCGCAAGGTCGGCGCCAACCCGTTCCAGCTCGACTCGCCACGTCCGACTATCACCCTCAAGGACTACGCGTATAACGAAACCCGCTACAGTTCCCTGGCCGGTACCGACGCCAAGACCGCCGTCGACTTGCTCGATGCCGCGCAGCGCTGGGTCGACGAGAAGTATCGCCAATACGAAGACCTCGCCGCCCGCGACGGCAGCCGGTTCTGGTCACATACGCCGGTTGAACCAGTGATTGTGGGTTGACTGTAGATATCTGCCAACCCCCCGTATTCAGGATCAAATCCATGACCAGCTCCATGCCCATCAACGCCAACGATCTGGAACGAATACATAATCGATCCTTCGAGGAAATCGTCATCGGCGAGTCAGCCTCTCTGGAGCGCACCCTGACCGCTCAGGACATCCAGCTGTTCGCACTGGTCTCCGGTGATGTGAACCCGCTGTATGTCGATCCGGAGTTTGCCGCTACCACCCACTTCAACACTGTTTTCGCCCATGGCATGTGGGGGGGTGCGTTGATTTCGGCGTTAATTGGTACGCGGTTGCCAGGGCCGGGGTCGGTGCCCGTGGGGCAATCCCTCAAGTTCCTCGCCCCGGTACGCATCGGCGACACGCTGAGGGTCTCGGTGATGGTTACTGCTCGCGACGAAGCGCGGCAGCTGCTCACGTTGGCCTGCACCGGCATTAATCAGGACTGCGTGGTAGTGCTGGAAGGTGAGTCCCTGGTCCGCGCGGCCAGCGAGCATATCGATGTGCATCGGGCCAGTCTGCCGGGCATCGAACTGCGCCACAGCGCCGACGGCCTGAATCGTTTGTTACAGGCCTGCGAAGAACTGGAACCGATCCGCGTCGCGGTGGTGCATCCTTGCGACGAAGTGAGTTTCGAGGCGGCCCTTGATGCCCGCGATGCTGGGTTGATCGATCCGATCCTGATTGGCCCAAGAGCTAAGCTCGAAGCGTTGGCGGCCAAGGGCAACCACGACCTTTCCGGTCTCACCATCGAAGACGTGCCCCACAGCCACGCAGCCGCCCTGCGTGGCGCGGAAATGGCCCGTGACGGTCAGGTCGAAGCCTTGATGAAAGGCAGCCTGCACACCGACGAATTGATGTCCGCCGTGGTGCCGTCGGCGGCGCAACTGCGTACCAAGCGGCGAATCACCCACTGCTTCGTGATGCAAACGCCTTTTTATCCGCGCCCCTTCATCATCACCGATGCAGCGATCAACATCGTGCCGGCCCTGGTCGACAAAGTGGACATCGTGCGCAACGCCATCGATCTGGCGCATATCCTCGGCGTGAGCAATCCCCATGTGGCGATCCTGGCTGCCGTGGAAACAGTAAACGCCAACATGCCCGCCACGCTCGATGCAGCAGCGCTGTGCAAGATGGCTGATCGCGGCCAGATCACTGGCGCGGTCCTTGACGGGCCGCTAGCGTTCGACAACGCCATCTCCTTGGCGGCGGCGCGCATCAAGGGTATTCACTCACCGGTTTCCGGTAAAGCCGACATTCTCGTCGTGCCTGATCTGGAAAGCGGCAATATGCTCGTCAAGCAACTGGAGTACCTGGGTGGTGCCTCCAGCGCCGGTATCGTGCTTGGCGCCAAAGTGCCGATTGTCCTGACCAGTCGCGCCGACTCCGGGGAAGCGCGCATCGCGTCCTGTGCCATTACCGCGCTGGTCGCCCATCACTATCGGGTAACCCCGCCATGAGCGACACGGATAACGGTGAAGTGATTCTGGTCCTCAATGCGGGCTCGTCGAGCATCAAGTTCGCCCTGTTCGACGCGACCCGCAGCCCTTTGGCTCGCACACCACTATGGCGCGGCAAGGTCGACGGCATCACGGGGCCAAACCCGGTGATCAGCGAAAACGGTGGCGACGATCAGCCACTGAGCCTCGATGAAAAACAGCCGTATCACGATGCCCTTGGGCATATTCGTGATCGGGTGCGAACTCAACTGGGAGGCCGTTCGATCAGGGCCATCGCCCACCGCGTCGTGCATGGAGGGGTCAAATATTCAAACCCGGTGTTGATCGACGCACAGGTGCTGGCCGACCTTAAAAGCTACATCCCGCTAGCCCCGCTGCATCAGCCCTTCGCCCTGGAAGCCATCGAATCCCTGCTGCAAACCCGCCCCGACCTGCCACAAGTGGTGTGCTTCGATACCGCATTCCATCAGACCTTGCCGGACGTGGAGAAAATCCTGCCACTGCCCTGGTCGGCATGGGAGAACGGCCTGTGTCGTTATGGGTTTCACGGGCTTTCCTATTGCTACCAATCCATCGCCCTGGCCGAACGCTATGGCGATCAAGCGCGTGGCCGGACACTGGTCGCGCACCTGGGCAGCGGTGCCAGCCTGTGCGGCATGCGGGACTTGAGAAGCGTCGCCACCACCATGGGTTTCTCAGCGCTGGACGGTTTGATGATGGGCTCACGCTGCGGGGCTATGGACCCTGGCGCGGTGATTTTCCTGATGGAAATCTGGAAACTGAGCCTGGAGCGGGTCAGCCATATTCTGTATCACGAGTCTGGTCTGCTGGGCGTTTCCGGCATTTCCAGCGACCCGCGCACATTGCTCGAAGTCGAAGCCACTGAGCCTCGAGCGGCCATGGCCCTTGCATTGTACCTGCGCCGCTTCATCCACGAAGCCGGTGCCCTTATCGCGGCCCTGGGTGGCCTGGACATGCTGGTGTTCACGGCAGGTATTGGCGAACACAACGTGGCGATTCGCTCCCGGATGTGTGCGGGCCTGCAGTATCTGGGCGTCGAACTGGACGAAACCGCCAACCAGGCCAATGCCTCAGTGATCTCGACCCCGGCCAGCCGAGTCAAGGTGGTGGTCGAGCCCACCAACGAAGAATGGGTCACGGCGCTCGATGCCCTCCGCCTGACCGAGCCAGCCAACCCGCAACAGTAAGTAACAGAGGGAGGCTTAGATGACGCCAGGGCTTTATAGACAGATTTTTGGTGCCCATTCCTTTGGGTGGAATAACAGATATGCCAGCAACCTGCGTTCCTGACTTTGCGACAGGCGAGGATTAAACGTCGCTCTCACCTGTCCGTCACAGTAAACAATCGAGGAAACGGCAGCAGAACAACGCCATCGGAAGCCGCTGGATACGCAGCCTCCATCGCATTTAAACACCGATCCAAAAATCCCTTTTTCTCATCCTCATTCAACGGCCCGAGATACGGGCGCAGCGCCGAGCCTTTGAACCACTCGACCACAGCTTCTGCTCCGGCCAGCGGATGGAAATAGGTCGTGCGCCATACATCGACCCGGCGACAATACTGCGTCAGCAGATCGTAGTAGTAACCCGCGCTAAGGCGTGGGGGGCTTTATCTCGCCAATCTTGTCAGCCTAAGGTCCGTTCGCCGCAATTTCGCGGGCCATGCGGTGGGCTGGCTCTTCCAGGTTATCAGGGGTCTGGATGGCAATGCTCCCACCCGGTGTCAGTTGGTTCACCAGATGGGGATACAGCACTTCATGGTTGGGCGCCCATTTGCAAGGAAGCATTGGCAAGGATGGCGTCGTAGCGCTGATTGGGCTCCCAGGCTTCGATATCGTCGACCTCATGCAGGTCCGGCAGGCGTTTTCTGGCTGCCGTGATCATGTCTTCGGAACTGTCGATGCCACTCACGGTGGCGTCTGGGTATCGGTTTTTAAGGACCTAATTATGTGCCTGGACTTCGTGACAATTTTTATATTTACGGGGACGCTGCGGGTGGCTGTCGGTTTCATGGTCGTAAGTAATTTATACACCACATTTGCTTATGTTTTTCATGAGCTTCTGTGGCCAAAGACCACCTAGGGAGTTGACGAACATCAAGATCATACCGGCTAAAAAACTCATACCGATGCCTTCTTATGTGCTGCTTAGATCAAAGGCCAGGTATGGAATTAGTGCAGGCAGCGACTTATGCGGTGAATTAAAAAAGGCCTTCGTGGGTAATCTATATTGAGATCGCTCAAGTGAATGCGAGTCAGCCTCAACGTTGCCATGCAATAAGTGCATTTTCCGCAGGCAGAAAGGCGTCTGAGTGCCAGGCGCGCACCCGTGGGGTGTAATGATCCGCAGGTCGCGTTGCAGCGACCGTGATGGAAAAGATAAACCCTGAATGGCACCGGGAATGGGGCCGACGGAGTTCATCGGCAGGCATTCTGCCGGGTGTTCATCGCACAAGGCGGCATAGAGTTCCTCCCTTACCCATTCCGGTGCGATCTCCCCCAGATAGACCGGCACGCTGATGTGCAACTGGTCGCCGTCGTGTTTCGCATCGACCGTGCCGAAATGTATTTTGTCCCATCCAGAGGTAACCGCCTTCTGCCACGCATGAAGCGCAGGTGCGAGCGCGGCCTTGTCCTTGCTGCGGCATCGGAAAGCCTGGATCGCCGGTTGGTAAAAACGATCAAGGTATTCGAGTAACATGCGATTGCTACTGAATTGCGGCCCCAACTGCGACATGCTGGCGCGCATGCGTTGCACCCAACCACGTGGAATTCCCTGCGTGTCACGTGTGTAGAAGGTAGGTACTACTTCTTCGAGCAGGCTGTACAAGCGCTCGGCGTCGGCTACATCGTCGCTGGGGGAGTCGTCGCCGATCGCCCATCCGCAGGCAGGCTGGTACGCCTCCGCCCACCAGCCGTCCAATTCGGACAGGTTCAGTCCGCCATTGACCAGTACTTTCATACCACTGGTTCCGCAGGCTTCCCATGGTCGCCGCGGTGTATTGATCCAGACATCGACGCCTTGCACCAAATGTTGGTGCCAGTTCGATGTCGTAATCCTCCAGGAACACGACATGCCTTCGTAGATTCAGACGATGAACAAACTCCATCCATGCCTGGATCAGTTGCTTGCCCTGCTCGTCATTGGGATGGGCTTTACCGGCGATGATCAGTTGTACCGGACGATGCTCATCGGTTAGCAGACGCCTCAGGCGTTCCGGGTCACGCAGCAGCAGATTCGGTCGCTTATAGTCGGTAAATCGCCGTGCGAAACCGAGCGTGAGGCAATTGGAATCGAGCACCTGCGCGGCTTCTTCAACCTGCGGCGGTGACTCACTACGCTGTCCAAGGTGCCATGCCAAGCGGCTACGCGTGTAATGCACCAGATCGCGGCGTTGCTCGGAGGCCATCGTCCACAAGGCCATATCGTCACTGTTGGAGACCGCCGCTGGGAGAGACTCCACCGTGCCAAGCCAACGTTCCTTACCACAGGTGCTAGTCCACAGGTGATCGGACCACACTGAGTCCCAGGATGGCACATGGACACCATTGGTAACATGCCCTACAGGTATCTCTTGAAGCGGCCAGCGTGGATAGAGATCGACTGAACAGTCGACGGCTGACCTCGCCATGCAAACGACTCACTGCATTGCACTGAGCGCACCCACGCAATGCAAGAAAAGCCATGTTGAACGGCTCATCGTCGTTCGCTGGATCACGCCGGCCCAGCGCAAGAAATTCGCGCAATGAAATGTGACAGTCTTCGAGATACTCGCGCGCATACTTATAAATAAGCGAGGGTGAAAATGCGTCGAAACCTGCAGCTACGGGCGTATGCGTTGTGAATACATTACCTGCACGCGTTGCCCACCATGCCTCCCAAAACGATATTCCCATCTTGGGCATAAAGCGACAGGCACGCTCCAGCACAAGCAGTGCGGCATGACCTTCGTTAAGGTGGCACACGTCTACGTTGATACCAAGTGCGTCAAGTACCGCCCAGCCGCCGATGCCAAGCACCACTTCTTGGAGCAAACGCATTTCCGAACCGCCGCCGTACAACTTAGAGGTGATACCGCGGTCGTTGGCACCATTACGCAGATCGTTACTGTCCAGCAGGTACAGGCGCGTACGTCCTACGATGGCCTGCCATACACGCAAATACAAAGTGCGACCGGGAAGTTCCAGCGCGATTTTCAGCCATGCGCCTTCATTTCCGATAGTAGGCTGAATCGGCAGACTGGTCGGTTCGTTGTAAGGATAGGCCTCATGCTGCCTGCCTTCCGCGTCGATGTTTTGCCGAAAATAACCTTCCTGATATAGCAAACCCACCCCAAGTATCGGAACGCCCATATCGCTCGCCGTCTTAAAGTAATCCCCTGCAAGCACACCGAGTCCGCCAGCGTAGAGCGGAACGGCCTCACTCAGACCGAACTCCATGCTGAAGTAAGCGATCCGCGCCGAATCGCTTGCCGCTTGCCGCTTGCCGCTGTGCATACCAGCCTGAGTCATCGAGATAACGCCTATGTTCTTCGATGGCGCGCGCATGCTTCTGCGAGAAAGTGGCATCTCGGCAGAATTCGTCAAGACGCTGCTGCGAAGCGTTCTGCAGAATCATCCATGGATTATGGGTACGTTCCCATAGTTCTGGGTCAATCGCTTTCCACAGGCCGTCGAGTGCATGATTCCAAGTCCAGCGCAGGTTAAGCGCGAGCTCGGTTAATGTGGAGAGTTGCTCCGGCAACTCGCGTGGCAAGAACGCATACACGTCGACACCTCGATGCAATCGGCAGTTTTGCGGATCTTAATCATTCGTGCCATGAGGCACATGATTAGAAATAATCAGTTTATTGATGAGTCGTAAATCATCATCGAATGTATACAGGTGGGGGACGCCGGTCGCCAACTCGTAGTCGACAATCTGCTGCGGCGTCATCTGCTCGATGTGCATAATGATGGAACGCAGGGAATTTCCGTGGGCGGAAATCAGCACGTTCTCACCGTTCTGAAGATGCGGGACAATTCGCTCCTGGTAGTAAGGCAGGGTTCTTGCCGCGGTCATTTGCAGACTCTCGCCATTGGGGGGTGGAATATCGTAACTGCGGCGCCACAGATGCACCTGTTCTGCGCCGTAATGTTGGTTGGCCCAGTCTTTTTTCAGGCCTTGTAAATCACCGTAGTAACGTTCGTTGAGTTTTTCCGAGACGTGGATTTTCAGTTCATTCGCATCGCCTTCGGTCGGCCTGAAGTATTCATACCATTCACTGCTCTGTTCATGCACCCGCACATATTGCGCGCAATGGTGGTTCTGCCTGAGTATCTCATACAGGCTGTCCTGCGCCCGCAACAGGGTGGAGGTAAAGGCCACATCAAAATGTTCGTTGGTCAGCAATGCCGCCGCCTGTTGCGCTTCAATCACGCCCTGTTGGCTGAGCGAAACATCCACCCAACCGGTAAAACGGTTTTGCAGGTTCCAGATCGACTGGCCGTGCCTGACCAGAAACAATCGGCTCACGATGCTTGCCACTGCGGTTTAAGCACATAGGCCTCAGTGCCAGCATAGGTGGCTGCTACGCCCAACTGCTGTTCGATGCGCAGCAGTTGGTTATAGTTCTCTACCCGTTCACCGCGCGCAGGCGCTCCAGTTTTGAGATGGCTGGTGTCCAACGCTACAGTCATATCGGCGATAAAGCTGTCTACCGTTTCTCCCGAGCGGTGCGAGACAAACGCCCCCCAACCGTGGTTACGAGCCAGGCGGGTGGCGGCGATGGTTTCCATCAGGGTGTCGATCTGGTTGAGTTTGATGAGAACGGCGTTAGCTATATTCTCTTCGATACCACGGGCGATGATTTCCGGGTTGGTGCAGAACACATCGTCGCCCACCAGTTGGATGCGATCCCCCAAAGCTTGATTAAGCTGCTGCCAGCCCGACCAGTCGTCCTGAGCCATACCATCTTCCAGCAACACCAGCGGATAGCTGTCGATCAGCTTGGCGTAATACGCGACCATCGCAGTGGAGTCCTCTCTTCGGTCCTCGCTGCACAAATGATATTGGCCATCCTCATAAAACTCGCTGAAGGCTGGATCGCAAGCAATGCCGACATCCTGCCCCGGCCTTAGACCCGCACTGCGAATCGCCTGCACGATCAGCTCGAAGGGCTCCTCGTTGGAAGACATCCTCGGGGCGAAACCACCTTCATCAGCAACGCCGACGGACAAGCCCTTCTTTTCCAGCAGTACCTGTAACGCGTGATAGATCTCGCTGCCCCATTCGAGTGCCTGGCTGAAACTGTCTGCGCCGTAGGGGGCAATCATGAATTCCTGAAAGTCCACACCCTGCCAATGAGCGTGAAGAACGCCGTTGAGGATATTCATGTGCGGCACCGGCAGACGCGTGGCACCCGGGCCACCGAGGTACTGATACAACAGAAAACCACTGCAGTAGCGGCTGCGCGCGCCACGGCCAGCGAGACACCAAGGATGGCATTGGCTCCCAGGCGCGCTTTGTTAGGTGTCCCGTCCAGTTCGATCATGGTCTGATCGATCACTGCCTGCTGGCGCGCATCCAGCCCCATGAGCGCCAGCATGATGATCTCATTCACATTGGCCACCGCCTGCAAAACGCCCTTGCCGCGATAACATTTGGCATCGCCGTCGCGCAGTTCCACCGCCCCCCGGTTTCCGGTCGAGGCCCCGATAGGCACGGCAGCGCGGGCGAAGCTACCGTCCTGAAGCTCACACTTCACCTCCACAGTGGGATTGCCTCGGGAATCGAGAATCTCGCGTGCCATGAGCGAACCGATGGCAAATCTACTGCTCAATTCTGACTCCTTTTCGTAATAGCCTGCTGATTCATGATGCATTTTCCTCAGCAAAATGGATTTACGATTTGCGATTGAGTGACAGACGCTTTTCCACCGCCAGAACATGCCGAGTCGTGGCGAGCACTGCGTCCGGATTGAGGCTTATCGAGTCGATGCCAATCTCCACCAGATATTCCGCCATCTCGGGATAGTCAGACGGCGCCTGTCCACAGATACTGGTGTGGCGGCCATTGCGTTTTGCGCCCTCCACCGCCAGGCGAATCATCTGTTTCACACCCGGATCGCGTTCATCGAAATCGAAGGCGACGATTTCCGAATCGCGATCCACGCCGAGCGTCAATTGGGTCAGGTCGTTGGAGCCTATGGAGAACCCGTCGAACAGTTTGGCGAAGGCGTCGATCAGGATGACGTTGTTGGGGATCTCGCACATGACGTAGACCTCCAGTCCGTTTTCTCCGCGCTTGAGGCCATGACTGGCCATCGCCGCCAACACCTTTTCGCCCTCCTCCACTCTGCGGCAAAAAGGGATCATCAACTTGACGTTAGTCAGGCCTATCTCGTCGCGCACCCGTTTCATTGCCGCACACTCCAGCGCAAAACCTTCGGCATAAGCAGGATGGGTATAACGGGAAGCTCCACGAAAACCGATCATCGGGTTGTCTTCTTCCGGCTCGAAATACTTACCGCCCAGCAGGGTCGCGTATTCATTGCTTTTGAAGTCGCTCATGCGCACTACGCAGGGTCTTGGATACACCGCCGCAGCAATTGTGGCGACGCCTTCGGCCAAGGTCTTGACGAAGAAATCCGTAGGATCATTGTAAGCGATACTCAGGGCGGCGATCTTTTCACGTGTTGCGTCATCCACCTTTTCCGGGTGTACGAGCGCCATCGGATGTACCTTGATATATTCATTGATAATGAATTCCATACGCGCCAAGCCAATGCCATCCACTGGTAGCGAGGCAAGACTGAAGGCCTGATCGGGATTGCCCAGGTTCATCATGATCTTTGTTTTGGGATGTCCCAACTGGCTGAGATCGGTTTGCTGAATTTCAAAACCCAGAATGCCTTCATAGACATTTCCAGTTTCGCCTTCGGCGCAACTGATGGTGATCAGCGTGCCGGCTTTGATCTCCTCTGCCGCGTTTCCGGCTCCCACGATGGCGGGAATGCCCAGTTCACGCGACACGATGGCGGCATGGCAGGTACGGCCGCCCCGGCTCGTCACAATAGCCGCGGCGGTCTTCATTACAGGTTCCCAGTCCGGTGTCGTGGTATCTGAGACCAGCACCTCGCCCGGTTGAAAATCACTTAGATGTTTGGCATCGTTGATGACACGCGCCTTGCCAGCGCCAATTCTGGTGCCGACCGCTTTGCCCCTCAGCAGGACTGTCGATCTTTGCTTGAGATGGTAAATTTCAAGCACGCTACCTTTCTTTTGCGACGCCACCGTTTCCGGTCGCGCCTGCACCATATATAACAGGCCGTCGATCCCGTCTTTGGCCCATTCCATATCCATGGGTTTGTAAAAACCGGCTTTGCTCGAATAGTGGTTTTCAACTTTGATGGCATAGTCGGCCAGCACAATGACATCCGCATCAGAGATGCAAAAGCGGGTTCGTTCTTCGCTGGGTGTGTCAATATTCTCGGTGTATTCCACCGCGATATTACCGGTATTGAGCGTGTCGGTAAAAATCATCTTCTTTTCTTTGCTACCCAGGCTGCGCTTCAAGACGGCACGATAACCCTCAAGAAAGCTGGGTTTGTGCACATAGAAACTGTCGGGATCGATCGTACCCTGCACGACATTCTCGCCAAGCCCCAGCGCGGCATTGATGAAGACGACATCCCTGAAGCCTGTTTCCGTATCCAGCGAAAACATCACGCCACTGGCTCCGATATCGCTACGCACCATTTTCATGACCACGACGGCGAGATAGACCTTGTAGTAATCAAAGCCATTGTCGTATTTGTAGTGGATGGAGCGGTCGGTAAAGTTGGAAGCCAGGCAACGTTTGTAGGCATCAAGCAAATCATCGTCACTGTCGATGTTGAGATAGGTGTCGTTCTGCCCGGCAAATGACGCCTCCGGCGAATCCTCGGCGGTCGCCGAGGAACGCACCGCCAATGAAATGTTTTCGCCGTATTCCTGTTTAAGTTGGGCATAGCTTTGCAATATCGCCGTCTTTAGATCTTCCGGCACTGCACAGCCGTATACAATTGCCCTCGCCTTTTCCCCCCGCGCCTGCAAATCCTTGATGTTGTCAGGATCGAGTCCATCAAGTACCTCATGCAGGGGTTGCCAGGCCCTATTGTGTTCAAGCACATAACGATATGCCTCAGCGGTAACGGCAAAACCGTTGGGGATGCGTACACCCTCAGCCGTTTGGTTTTGGTACATCTCTCCCAACGATGCGTTTTTGCCACCGACCAGCGGTACATCGTTGATACCCAGCTCTTTGAACCAGCGGATATGGAGGTGTGAATGCATCACGATGCTTCTCCTTTGATAGGGGGGTCAGCTTTGTCGGCCGCTTCTGTAGCCATGGATTCTGGATTGGAAAGTTAGCCCGACAGTGTTCCCAGAGAACGCGCTGCATCGGCGCCAAATACCACCCGATGGTCGCAGCTCAGGGTCAACTCGGCCTTGCCGTTTGCTTCCTCCACCCCAAGCACCAGAATCGCGGAGGCCCCGGCGGAATGATGGCATCAAAATGGGTGATCATTTCAAAGACCCCGAGGTTGGAGAGATAGAAGGTGGCGCCCCAATAATCGTCTGGACCCAGGCGATTTCTTTTAATCTTGTTACTCAGGATACGCCCGTCCTCGCCCAGTTCATCGAAGGGACGTCTGGCGGCGTCTAGCAACACCGGCCTGAGCCGCCCGCCGGGAACATCCACTGCAATCCCAACGTCTACCTGCTTGCGCACTACCAGCGTGAACGGAGTATAGACAGAATTGAAATGAGGTTGCTTCCGTACACACAGAACACAGGCCCTAGCCAGGAGCAGAGTGAGTGATTGCTGTTACGCATGGGCCATCGCCTTTAGAGCGCTATCGGCAAGCGGGCTGACGCGGAAGGTGGGTGTGCCAAGCGGGGCGATCATGTTATTCACGCCACTGTCCTGTACGCGGAGGTAAATAGCTTATAGCTCTAGACAGGGCCGGCATCCAGATTGGGAACAGGGCAGCCGCGAGAACCTGCGACGCACGGATAACACCATCGCTGGCGGCAGTGACCTGATGCAATTCAATGCCCAGTTCGCGTACCAGTCCCCGGGCATACGTTAAGGCTTGACGTCCTACCGCTCAAGCGATACAGCCTGATTGCGCAACGCCTGTCAGGCGAGGTGATTACGTTCGATGTCAATCGCGTCTGGACGGTGGACGATGCTGTGGCGGTGATGAACAGCGCGCAGGATCCTAAGTATGTTTCGAACAGCCCTGTGAGTCCATGGATCAGTGCCGCGCCGTGCGCGAGCTGACTCGCAACCCAATTATCCTCGATGAGTCTATCGTAACCCTGGCAGACCTTGTGTATGCCCAACGCCATAACATCACCCAGGTCATTGGGCTGAAAATCGCCCGGGTCGGTGGCTTGATCAAGGCCCGGCAACTGCGTGACTTCTGCATCCATCACGGTATCCAGATGAACATCGAGGACGTCGGCGGCACCCTGGTTTCGGACCGCGCCGTCATGCACCTGGCCACCGCGACGCCGGCACGCTTTCATCGTGCGAGTTGGAACTGCTACCGGCACCATGATGTGCAACTGGCCACGGGTGGGTTCGATATTCGCCAGGGCCGCGCGTATGTACTGGACAACCCGGGGCCGGGGCTCGAACTAGAGCCCCGGCATTTCAAATCTCCGGTCGCCCAGTACAGTTGAGCGCCCCGGTTCTATCCACCATGTTGATCCATGGAGGCTCCATGTCCAGCGCCCCATCATCCTTGCATCTGGCTCGCAGCTTCGACGCCGATCCCTTTGCATCCTTCACCTTGCCCAGCGAACACTATGTGGATAGCCGGCTCTTCGAGCAGGAAAAGGAGCTGATTTACTATAAGACCTGGCAGTACGTTTGCCACGTTTCAGCCTTGGCCAAGGCCGGTGACTATTACGTCCGGGACCTGGGCCGCCAGAGTGCCCTGGTGGTCAAAGACAAGGACGGCGGGCGACTTTAAGGCATGCCACAATGTGTGCCAGCAGCGTGCACACCGGCTCGTGGAGGGGCGTGGCCATGTGCCCGGGCTATTGACCTGTCCTTACCATGCCTGGACCTATAACACCCAGGGCCAGTTGGTCCGCGCGCGAAAGTCCGAACATCTCAACGACTTCTGTACCGAGCAGGCGCAACCCGCACCCATCCGGCTTGAGGTGTTTTGCGGGTTTATCTTTATCAACTTCGACAGTAACTGCGCATCCATGCAAACCCTGCTTCCCGGTCTGGAAGACTCCATAAGGTCTTTTGCCTCGGAGCCGGAAAAATTGACCCACGCCTACTCCAAGGACTATAGCGTGCAGTCCAACTGGAAAGTTTCGGTGGAAAACTACTCGGAGTGTTATCACTGCCCGATGCGCCATCCGACACTGTCCATGGCCACCCTTGATCTCAAGAGTTACCACTTGGCGATCCATGAGCATTACCACGCCCAAGTCAGCCACGACAGTGGAGCGAATCAAGGGTATATGACGAAGGAAACATCACTGCAGTCCCGTCAGTTTGGTGCCTGGTACCTTTGGCCAAACTTTTGCCTGGAGGTGTACCCGGGGGCTATATGAATGTCCTTATTCTGCTGTCGGGTTTCATTGCGCTGAAAAACCCCGCAGGCGAGCTCTAGACACCTCACGTGTACAGGCTCTGCCCAGGAGCTGTTTATGCTGACGTCATCTCATCTGCCCACGTAATTCTCTGGGCCGTTTCCAGGAGCTGTTCGACCGCCTTCGAGCGGGCCGTGATGCAACACCCAGACGTGAGGGTGCTGCATGAACAGCTGTCGGAACTCTTCCTGTTGCAGCACTTTCCCGCAAAGCATGCGCTGGTCGAGCGCACCCGGCAGGCCGAACAAGGCTCCGTGGGCATCACCCGTTAAAGCCAAGCGATGGCCCTGCTGTGCCAACGCCCCGCATTGCCCCAGCAACGGCAATTTTCCAAAGAGATCGCCTATTTCTTCGACTTCCAGGCCATTGATGGCGCCTGGTTGACGGGTTTCAAGCATGTCTTTCTGGTACGCCAGCCACTGGATGTCATGCAGTCACTTTATCGCGTCAGCCAGGGCGGCGGCACCACTTACTTCGATGCCGCTGAGTCGGGTTTCGATGAGCTGGCGCGTCCCCATCATCTAGTACTGGAGCATTGCCCCAGCGACCAAGTGCTGTACCTGGACAGTGACGCCGACTTAATGGGGATACCCACGGCACCCTGATGCGTTTCTGCGATTTTGCCGATATCGACTTTTCCCCACGACTGCTGTCATGGGAGCCGGAACAGATTGCGCAATGGCAGTTTTTCAAAGGTTGGCATGATGAGGCCGAGCGCTCACCCGGGTTCGCCCTGGTAACACACTCGGCCATGGAGTTCCCTAAGATCGTGGAACAAACGGCGCGGGACAAGCAGGCGATTTATCGGTTTTTCCAGCTATCCGCCACCTGGCAACGGCTGGCTGATGCAGCGGATCACCTCAAGTGCCTGCATGACCGACCACGACGGGACGGGCCACTGGTGCTGCTGACGACCGACGAGAATATCGCCTATTGCTCCCCCGCGCAGGCGCGTCAGCGGTTCCTGTGCCTGATGGCACCTGACACGCCATCGGCCAGGGCCCTTGACTTGCCCCTGATTGCCATCGATCCGTCCAACCCTGGCGCTCAGGCCCCGCAAATCGGTGCGCAACTGGCAACCCTTGCGCGAAATGCGAGCCTGCGCAACCGCACGCATCAAATCGCCAGCAACCGCCGCGCCAGTACTGCCACCGCGCCGGGCCTATCATGGCAGCAACACTTCTTTCGCTTACTGGACCAAGCCCCTGAAAGCCTGGTCGCGATGACACCGCATAGACAATTGAATGCCAGGCAACTGCATGCCCATGCCGTCAGGCTGGCCGAACGTCTGTCGAAAGTTTGAGCCCATAGCGGCTGGGTGGCAAGTCGTGCATTGCCAACCGCGTGCAGGCCGGCCTGCACGGTAAGCGGTTGCACACCTGCCTGCTCGACGACGACCGGCTGCGCCAAGGCTTAACCGCCGACCTGGGCTTTGCCGATAGCGACCGCAAGGAAAACATCCGGCGCACGGCCGAAGTCGGCAGGCTGATGGTGGATGCCGGGGTCATCACCCTATTCTGCCTGATCTCGCCCTTCGAACAGGAACGCCGCATGGCCAGGGCGCCGTTCGCCGCCGACGACTTTATTGAAATATTTATCGATGCGCCGCTGCATGTCCTGGAGCGGCGCGACCCCAAGGGTCTTTACGCCAAGGCACGCAAAGGCCTGATCAAGAATTTCACCGGCATTGACTCGCCCTATGAACGCCCGGTGACCCCCAACATTGTAATTGACAGCACCACCTCCTCAACTGCCATATCCTACTCGTTTAACGCTGTCTATGGCTTTATCACAGCCCTCCGAGGCTCTGCGGGTAGGGTTTGGGGGATTGGTACTGCATCTCTATAACATACGTATCAGACTGTCGCACCACAAAACTAGACGATCCCGTCTAATCTGCGTCAGAATACCTGCTTAGAAGGGTGGGACGATGCCTTCTATGAGGTAGAAGGCTCTCGTGAGCGAAAATCAAAGTCGTATGTACTGGTCGTTCTAGTACCTGAATGACCATCCATAACGGCCATGAGGCCTAATCCGGCCTGTAAATAACTACTACGAACCACAAGGACAAGACATGAGAACTACCCTCTTAGCATCACTGGCGGCGCTTTTCGTGGCTACTTTCGCGGCCTCCTCAAATGGCACTGAGCTGTCCGCTGCGGGTGGAGCTACTAGCCAAGGCGGTTTAACGTATCGGGCCGCGCTCGGGCAGGAATGGGATCAATCATGGATGCAGTCATCTACCGGGCGTCTGACTGGCTATTGGGACGCTGGATATACGTACTGGTCTGCTGGGAGTAACGGTTCAGCTGGACATTCGTTATCCTTCGCTCCGGTATTCGTCTACGAGTTCCAAGGCGAATCGGTCAAACCATTCATAGAAGCGGGAATCGGCGTTGCTGTTTTTTCAAGTACTGTAATTGGTGAACAGAACCTGGGATCCTCGTTCAATTTCGAAGACCGTATCGGTGCCGGCCTGAAATTCAAGGGCGGTCAGAAAATCGGCGTCCGCGCTGTCCACTACTCAAATGTGGGCATTAAGGAACCCAACGATGGCATCGAATCCTTTTCGCTATTTTACGCTCACGATATTTAGTAAAAGCCAACACTTGACCGATCTTGCTTGAGTTGCTACGCGGCCGAGCAAGACCGAATAATCAGCGGAACGCTTACCCCGTACTCGTATGGATTTCTTCCAGCGCTTTTAAGTAAGCGGTCAGGGCTCTAGGCAGTTCTTCAACTAATAACCGTCTGGACATAAGACTGTTTTCGCACGCTACTTGAAATATCCCCATTGGTAACGCCATTAGGGCCTGTACGTATGCGTGACGGGTATCAGCGTCAACCTTAGGCAAGCGCAGTCCTAGCATGTGTGCATACGTGCCCTCGATTCTCATGCGCAGTTCCGGCTTGTTGAAGCGGTAAGAGCCATCGACCGGATAGATCATAGAAACGAGATCTCTATGCTTTTCGACGTACTCAAATATCGGAACAATCAGGTGAGCGATTACCCCCTCTGCGCTTTCTTTTACCCACACACTGTCATCTAGTTCACTTATTTGAGTTGTGATGGCAGAGAGGGCTTCCTCATGTCGCTCGGCCAGAGCCTCAAGCACCCTTTGTTTGTCAGGAAAGAAGTGATAGAGCGAGCCGATGGACGTGCCCGCTTCACGTGCTAAACCATGCATGGTCAACTGAGTAACACTCTGGTCAACGATCATACGAGCACAGGCATCGAGTATAGCTGTTACACGCTCTCGCCCCCTTGCTTGCTGGGGCGGACGTGGGGATGGAGGGCTTTTTCTTTCGGTCATAAGATGATTGCGCTGTAGACGATTCAGTATGCCTCATTTACCCGTCTACCCCTAAAGCTTAATACTAGACCTACCGTCTAGTAGCTCGCACTTACCCCCTTTGAACCTCAAGGAGATATAGCCGCACCTCAAGGTGGAAAGCCCACGAACAGTCATCCATGCTCGGCGCACCGTCTGCACCCAAGCAGTGCCCATGGGTTCACTTTGAGAGCGCGCTTCTAGCGAGATTTCTGGGAGTTACTTTCAAACAGCACCGTCAGATCCAGCAGCGCAGCGGTCGGTGTCGAGTCGTCGGCGAAGGTCGTTGCCCACTGACTAAATGGCAAATTGCTGGTCAACACCCCGCTGCCATGCTCGTACCGTTTGACGATGACATTGAAGAACAGGTTGGCTTCGTCACGTCCGAACGGCAGATAGCCGATCTCATCGATTACCAGCAGTTTCGAGCGTTGAATAACGCGACTGAAGTGCTGAGCCAGGCGCCCTTGATGGTGCGCGGCGACCAGTTGCAACGTCAGGTCGGCGGCGGAAATGAATCGGGTGGAAATGCCTGCCATGATTGCCCGATGAGCCAGCGCACTAGCCAAGTGTGTTTTGCCAACACCCGATGGCCCTAGCAGCACGACGTTTTCCTTACGCTCGATGAAGGCCAGACCGGCCAATTCCATGATCTGACTTTGCGGTGCGCCGCTGGCGAATTTGAAGTCGTATTGTTCAACCGTTTTCACCGCCGGCAGCCCGGACTGTTGCAGCAGCGCTTGCCGTCTCCGTTCGTTTCGAGCGCTATCCTCGCTCAGTAGAAGTTGTTCCGGGAAGTCGGCATAGCTCGTTTCTTTTTCGGCGGTTTGCTGGGCCAGTGCCGGCCAGTCCGTCGCAAAAGTGTCCAGCTTGAACTGTTGGCAAAGAGACTCGATGCGCAGATATTGAAGGTTCATGGACGCACCTCGAGCAGTGCCTGATAGACCGATAGCGGATGCTGCAAGCTTTCCGCCGGCATGGGTTGGACGATCGAAATCATGCTGCTCGCAACCCCTTGGATTTCGGCAGGGGTACCTCCCCAGAAAAAGCGATTTATCAGACCTCATGTTTTTTACTGAATAATTCGACTTCTGACTTGATTCTGCTCCCAGATCCATATGGACCAGAATCATGCCAACTACCGTCTTTCGCTGTTTTTTACTGTTCTCGCTGGCTATCGTCGATGGCAGCAGCTATGCCGCCTCGGCTCATGAGCAGGAACAGCTCAGCCTGATCCAGCAGCAGCTCAACATTATCGAACGCCTTGCAATGCAAGCTGAGGCAGCCAGCACGTCTGGACCTAACGAACGCTATCGCTTCGACTACCCCCGACTGATCCAGGACATTCAGCGTATCCGCCAAGGGATACAGGGTTACCTGTCCCCTTCCCGCGCTCAACCTCGCGATCCCACTGAATTGGTCGGCGATTACCGCCTCGACACTATGCCCGCAGAGTCCTCGCCATGAGCATGACCGACGCCCAGACCACTGCCTTCCAAAACGCCGCCGGCTTCTCACCGCAAAGCAGTTCGACACTCTGGCTGTCCCTGGTTCTCGTCCTGGTTTTGCTGTGGTGTGCCTGGGTGATGTGGACGGCATACCGGGGATGGGCAACAGGCAGTGTGCGCTTCGGCGCGTTTGGCGGCAGCGCCGCGCGCGTGCTGCTCACATTGCTGGTTCTGATGTTCTTCACCCTGTCCTAACACCGGAGATCACCATCATGCTCAAGTACCTTGTCCCCCTAAAAAATAACCTACGTGATCGCGCCAGTCAGCGCCTGATCGGTCTGTTGTTGGTGCTCGGTCCAAGCCTGGCTTTTGCCGAACTACCGACCATGGAGGCACCTTCGCGGGGTGAAGGTTCCGGGTTGATCGAAACGATTAAAAACTACGCCTACGACGGCGGCATCCTGCTCGGCCTGCTGATCGCCCTTCTCGCGTTCTTGGGTGTGGCGTGGCATTCCCTGACGGTCTATGCCGACGTGCAGAACCAGCGCAAGACCTGGAAAGACCTCGGCGCGGTGGTTGGCATCGGTGCCCTTCTGGTGGTGATCATCATCTGGTTCCTGACTAAGGCTGCCGCGATTTTGTGAGGACGGGATGAACGACACTATCGAACGTCTTACTGACGGCACCTTGGTCTTTCTGCCGGAGCGACTCAATCGTGACCCTGCCGTATTGCGTGGTCTGACCAATGATGAGATGTGGGTGGCGCTCGGCGCCGGCGCACTCGTCGGCCTGGTGCTGGGTGTTCCTCTGGCGATCGCCACCGCTTCCATTGCCGTAGCGCCCACCAGCATGATCGCAGGCATGGCAATGGTGCTATTTGCCGGTGGCACGCTACTGCGTCGAGCCAAACGGGCTCGCCCCGAGACCTGGTTGTACCGCAAGCTCGAATGGATACTCGCCAGCCGTTGGCGCCTGAGGCGCGGAAGTTTGATTCTCCACTCTGGCGCCTGGACGGTTCGCCGTTCGCGTCGACTGCGCCCGGCCCTGCCCCGGTGGCAGCCATGAGTCGTTTTCGGAACAAGGTGGATGCCCAGCAGGCCCACATCTTCAGCCTACGCCTGGCGGTAATGGTCCTCGCCCTGGTCTGTGCCGGACTCTGGTATGGCTGGCGTTCGGCACCGACCGATCTGACTGTGCATGTCCCCCCCGATCTGCGCTCGGGCAGCACGCGCAAGTGGTGGGATATCCCCTCAGAGAATGTCTATGCCTTTGCCCTGTACATCTTTGGCCAACTCAACCGCTGGCCCTCGGATGGTGAGCAGGATTATCGCCGCGCTATCTATGGCTTGCAGTCCTACCTGACACCCTCCTGCAAGGCCTTCCTCGACGGCGACTACGAGTACCGCAAGGCCGCTGGTGAACTGCGCCAGCGAGTGCGTGGCGTCTACGAAATTCTGGGCCGAGGCTACAGCGAAGATCCGGAACTCAGGGTCAAGCAACTCGATCGCGACAGCTGGCTGGTCAAGCTCGACCTCAACGCCGATGAGTATTACGCCGCCGAACCGGTGAAACGGGTGGTGGTGCGTTATCCACTACGCGTGGTGCGTTTTGACCTGGATCCCGAACGCAACAAGTGGGGGCTGGCGCTGGATTGCTATCAGGGCACTCCGCAAAAAATCTCCCTGCCTGGAGGTGAGCCATGAAGAGGATGTCTACCCTGGGACTCACCGTCGCACTGATGCTATGGGGAGTTGCAGCGCAGGCCGTCGAGCTGATGCACTGGGAACGCCTACCCCTCGCGGTCCCACTGGTGATCAATCAGGAGCGGGTGGTCTTTGTCGATGAGGCTGTTCGAGTCGGCGTGCCCTCAACCTTGACGGACAAGCTACGCGTGCAATCAACCGGTGGCACGTTGTACCTGCGCGCGTCGGAAGCCATTGCACCGACCCGCCTGCAACTGCAATCGGTCGCGACGGACGAGATCATCCTGCTGGACATCGCGGCCACGCCCGGTGATCAACCGCTGGAGCCCGTGCGTATTCTCAAGAATGCTCAGGCGCAGGCTGCTGAGGCAGAATTTAGCACCGCCCCTGCTCCAGAGCGGACGCCGATTCCGGTCGCTTTGACGCGCTACGCCGCACAGAGCCTGTACGCGCCGCTGCGCACCGTAGAGTCCCTACCCGGTGTACGCCGCGTGCCGCTCAAGCTGGGCACCGAACTGCCGACCCTACTGCCGACCGAAAACGTGTCCAGCACACCCATCGGCGCCTGGCGACTTGGTGATTACTGGGTGACGGCGGTGAAACTGCGCAATCGTGGTCCAGAGACGGTGCAACTCGATCCGCGTCGGCTTCAGGTCAAGCTGTTCGCCGCGGCCTTCCAGCATGCTTTCCTCGGGCCTGTCGGCAGCGCAGAAGACACCACGATTGCCTACCTCGTCACCCGCAGTGCCGGCCTCGAACACGCCGTGCTGCTTCCGCCCGTTGCGCGAGGTGCTGGCGATGAACGCTAACGCATTGCTCAAATGGCTGGTACCGGCGGCGCTGCTGGCCGTGGTGTTGATCATCCTGAAAAGCTGGGTCGCGGGTGGCAGCACGCCCTCTCCAGAGCACCCAGTGGATCAGGGCAACCTTCAGTTATCCGCCGAGCAAGCCAAGTCGCTCGGCATTGCTGGCGATACCCCACGCGACACGGTCGCCACCCTAGTCGGGCAGGTGAAGGCCATGCGCAGCGACATGCTCGGTTTGAAGAAACACAACGATTCGCTGCAGACGGAAAACAACCGCCTGCGCGAACGGGAGAACAGTGTCGATTCGCGTATCCAGACGGCGCTTGGCAGCGTGACCCAGCAGGTCGACGAAGGCCGTCGACAAGCCAACGAGGCCCGACTCAAAGCGGAACAAGACAGTCGTCAGGCGCGCAGTCTGCTGACGCAATTGCAGGATCAGTTGTCGGGGCTGAGCGGCAAAGGCAAGGATATGCCAATCGGATTGGGGCTTGAGCCAGGCGACGGTGCTCAGTTCGAAGGGCAGCATTCTACTAATGATGCGCTGCAGTGGATTGAACCCTCGGATGCTCCGTCCACCGACGCCCGAGGCAAAACCAAGACCTCCTCCGCACTGCGCTTGCCTACCGCCTTCAACTCACTGGAGGGCTTGAACGATAACGCGATTGATCGCAGCCAGAAACAGCTACGTAAAGTCACCCAGGGTGCGCGTGACCCGACACGTTCCGCTGATCGTACCGAAGGCGCGAAGCCGGCTTACACCATTCCCGAAAACGCGACATTGATGGGCTCGGTCGCCATGACCGCGCTGATCGGCCGAGTCCCGGTGGACGGCACAGTGAATGATCCCTATCCCTTCAAGGTACTGGTCGGCCCCGAGAACCTGACGGCCAACGGCATCGACCTACCGGACGTCGCGGGGGCCGTGATGAGCGGCACAGCGTCCGGTGACTGGACCCTGTCTTGCGTACGCGGACAGGTCGAGTCGATCACCTTTGTGTTTACCGATGGCACCATCCGCACGGTGCCTCAGCCGAAGGCGGTCGCCAGCCGCAATGCCTCCACCACCCAGAGTTCGAACTCCGACAAGATCCGTGGCGGACTCGGCTACCTGTCCGACCCGTATGGTATTCCTTGCATTGCCGGCGAGCGCCGCTCGAACGCCCAACAATACCTCGGCAGCCAGAGCTTGATCACCGCGGCCGGCGCGGGTGTCGCTGCCTTGCTCGGGGATGAGCGGAACAACAGCAGCATGATCAGTTCGGGAGGCAGTACGCTCGGGGTCACCAATAGCAGTGGCAATAGCGCGCTGAATTCAATTCTCAGTGGTGGGGTCAGCGACATCCGCGAGTGGGTCAACAAACTGTATGGCGAAGCCTTCGCTGCAGTGTACGTGCCACCGGCCGCCCAGGTCGCACTGCACCTCGACCATGAGATCACCATCGACTACGAGCCCAAGGGCCGGAGCGTTCGCCATGAAAAAGACCATGCCTCCCTGCCTGACCTGGATTAGCTTGATCTGCTGGGTCCTGACGGGGTGTTCCACCGACAAGGACACGCTTTTGCCCCATGGCGAGCAAACCATGCTGGACATCTGGAACGGCGCCGGTTCGCAAGGCACTCAGCAGCAACTGCTGGATGCTCGGCAGCAGTTACGCCGCCCGTTGGCTCAAGCAGATTTCTCCGTTGTTCTCCAGGAACCGTACACGCGTACAGCGGCGAACGAGATCCGCAACCTGTTCCCTCGCTTGCCCAATCCCGATCTAGTGCTTTACGTGTATCCGCATTTGAGTGGTACCGAGCAGGCACCAGTCCCGGGTTACTCGACCGTCTTTCCGTTCTACCAACAGGTGCAGTACGCGTTGCCTGGTGAACGTCAGGAAGACTTGTAGTGCGTACCGGCGATTCGGGCAATCGCACTTCTGCGTGGAAAGCCTGGCGCCACCCATTGCGCCCTCGCGCCACCTTGGCCGATGAAGCTGCACTGTATGCGCACAACCCCAGCTTCACCGATCACCAGCCTTGGGTGGAATACCTCGACACCGAACAGTGTTTTCTGCTCGATGACAACCGCTCGGTGGGTGCGGTGTTCGAGTTACTGCCCATCGGCACCGAAGGGCGCGAACCTGATTGGCTGATGGCGGCTCGCGATGCCCTCGAAGATGCCCTGCAGGACAGTTTCGATGAGCTGGATCAAGCGCCTTGGGTGGCGCAATTTTTCTGCCAGGACGACAACGACTTCACCCTCTACTTGAACCGGTTCACCGACTATATTCAGGACAGCGCGCGAGGCACTGTCTTCACCGAAGCGTACCTGGAACTGACTCGCCGCCATCTGAAGGCCATCGCCAAGCCCGGTGGTCTGTTTGAAGATAAGGTGGTTACCCGCCTACCCTGGCGTGGCAATAACCGGAGGGTGCGCCTGGTGGTCTATCGCTGGCTTGAGTCTGACGCTGAGGAGACGGGACTCACCCCAGTGCAATCGCTGCAACAGGCTTGCGAACGTATCCGTGCTTCGTTGCAGGCGTGCGGGGTGCAATCAACACGAGTCGATGGCCGAGGTCTGTATGCCTGGTTATTGCCCTGGTTCAATCCTGCGCCCACGCTCACCAATGAAGCCCCCGAGGATTTCTACCGCCGTGTGGCCTATCCGGAGTCGGGTGACGGTGAGTCGCTGGATCTGCCCTTCGATCATGACTTTGCCGAGCGGCTGTTCTTCAACGAACCGCGTTCGGATGTGCAGCACGGACTCTGGTTTTTTGACGATCAGCCACACCGGGTCATGGTAGTGGATAAGCTGCGCCGGGCGCCCTTGATTGGTCAACTCACCGGAGAAAACCGCAAGGGCGACGCGGTGAATGCCCTGTTCGACCAGTTACCCGAAGGTACGGTGATGAGTCTGACCTTGGTGGTCAAGCCCCAAGATGTACTTGAGGATCAGTTGAACCGCCTGGCGCGCAAAGCCATCGGTGAAAACCTGGCCTCGACCCAGACCCGTCAGGATGTCGAAGAAGCCCGCGCGATCATCGGCCGTCAGCACAAGCTGTACCGCGGCACGCTGGCGTTTTACGTGCGCGGTGACGATGAACAGCAACTGCACCAGCGCTCGGTCAGCCTAGCCAATGCGCTGCTGGGTGCGGGCTTGCAACCGGTACGCGAAGGCGATGAGATCGCCGCCTGCAACAGCTACCTGCGTTGGTTACCGATGGCTTACAACCCGGCCCGCGACACGCGCAACTGGTACACCCGCCTGATGTTTGTTCAACACCTAGCGAACCTCGTTCCGGTCTGGGGCCGAAGCACAGGAACAGGACATCCGGGTATCACCCTGTTCAATCGTGGCGGTTCGCCGTTGAGCTTTGATCCGTTGTCACGCCTGGACCGGGCTATGAACGGTCATCTGCTGTTGTTCGGCCCGACCGGCGCAGGCAAGTCGGCCACCCTGGTCACCCTGCTGATGCAGGTCATGGCCGTGTACCGCCCGCGGCTGGTTATTGTCGAGGCCGGCAATTCGTTTGGCTTGCAGGGTGACTACTTCGCGACACAGGGTCTGTCGGTCAACAAGGTTCAGTTAAAACCTGGCGCCTCGGTCAGTCTTGCACCCTTCGCCGATGCCTACCGCCTGGTAGAGCAACCAGATCAGGTGGCAAATCTATCGATCGATGAGTGGGATGATGAAGCCGTAGCGAGTCGCGAAGACCAGCGAGATATTCTCGGAGAACTGGAAATCACCGCGCGCCTGATGATCACTGGCGGCGAGGCTAAGGAAGAAGCACGCCTGAGCCGGGCCGATCGCAGCCTGATTCGCGAGTGCATTCTCGATGCGGCGCAAACCTGCGTCACCTCGGGCAGTCAGGTGCTGACCCGCGACGTGCGCGACGCCTTGCTGCGCGTCGCCGCCGACCCGCACTTGCCGGAGAAGCGTCGCGAGCGTGCCCAGGAAATGGGCGAATCCATCGACCTGTTTTGCCAGGGGTTCGAGGGTGAACTGTTCGATCGCGAGGGCACGCCTTGGCCCGAGAGCGATGTGACCATTGTCGACCTGGCCACTTACGCTCGCGAAGGCTATGAGGCCCAGATGTCCATCAGCTACATTAGCCTGATGAACACCGTGAACAATCTTGCCGAGCGCGACCAGTACCTGGGGCGGCCGATCATCATGGTCACCGACGAAGGCCATATCGTCACCAAAAACCCATTATTGGCACCGTTCGTGGTCAAGGGTACGAAGATGTGGCGCAAACTTGGCGCGTGGTTCTGGCTGGCGACGCAAAACCTTGCCGACTTTCCCGCGGCCGCGCAGACCATGCTCAACATGATCGAATGGTGGATTTGTTTGAACATGCCGCCCGCGGAAATCGAAGAAATCGCACGGTTTAAGAAACTCACTCCGGCGCAGAAAGCCTTGCTGCTCTCCGCCAACAAAGAACCGGGAAAATACACTGAAGGAGTGGTGTTGTCGAAGAAACTCGAAACGCTGTTTCGGGCTGTACCGCCTAGCCTCTATCTCGCCCTGGCCATGACGGAGCCCGAGGAAAAAGCCGAGCGTTGGACATTGATGCAGGACAACGGCTGTTCAGAGTTGGAAGCGGCTTACCGGGTAGCTGATCGGATCGATAGAGCGCGAGGAATAGAACCCGCATAAAGAAATTTATTCAGGTCTCGCGCTCTAAAGCGAGCGACAGGTCACTGTGATGCGCCTCGAAGCCGCTGCTGAATCCTCAACAAGAATCCGGCTTCAAAAGCATCTTGGCAGTCGCCGACGGGAAAGGTCTTGCGGGTTTGCGCCAGCGCCCACCACAGTGGAGTCTCCCCGGGCGTATCAAGCCAAGCTTGAGCACATTGCACGCCACGTTCAATCATCGGGGCAAATTCGCTGCCCCAAGGCGTCAGAAGACTTGGGCAACCATCCGCCGTCGGAATTGAAATGTAGTTTTCGTCCATACACACCCTAGATGTCTGAATTATTGTTAGATGTGGAATCCAACCTCGAAAAGCTTAACGACACCAAATGAACGCTCGATAACAGGCATGAACACCAAATGGTCTAGTTGAATGCCAATGTAGACTATATCCCGTGGATTGAGAGTCCCTCAAGGCGCAGTTTGCGCGCATGACTCAAAACTACGAACAGCTTCGTCTGCATCTGTCGGAAAACATCCGCTTGATGCGACGCGTGAAAAACCTGACCCAAGAGCAACTGGCGCTCATGGCCGAGGGGGACTGTCAGATATTTTGTGTGCGGGCCGGTAACGGCCTGCCGTCAGGCAGGCCGTGCTTTTACCAGGTCGGCCT
>NZ_JBXAFK010000039.1:0-76287 GCF_058793055.1 Pseudomonas sp. MPR-R2A5 | reverse complement strand
CAGGCCGACCTGGTAAAAGCACGGCCTGCCTGACGGCAGGCCGTTACCGGCCCGCACACAAAATATCTGACAGTCCCCGCAGCAGCCCCAAAACCAACCACCCCGGCAATATCTGATACACCGCATTCTGCTGTATTGGGGCTGCTTCGCAGCCCAACGCGGGGCAAGCCCGCTCGCCACAACAAGCCCGCTTGCCACAGCCACAGGGGGCAAGCGGGACTTCTTACAGCGAATCGCATTCCAAGTCCCCTCAGGGGCTGTAGTAACCCACCGCCACCATGAAATGCCCGGTCTTGCGCACATACGCATGCTTGTGTTCGACCTTATTGGTCACCGGATTCTTCCAGCGGTATTTGTATTCACCCTGGTCCTGCTCCGCCATCATCTTCAGGATCGGCTCGCCCACCGGCTTGCCATCCGGGTCCTTGATCTTGCTGAAGTCGGTATTGATCAGTCGCAGGTTGGTGCCATGGGCGACATAACGCTGGGTGTTCAGGTCCACGACGAACACGTAGAGATCATCTTGCAGGAAGCCACCCTGCAACGAGTTGATCGCCTTGAGCGTGCCGGCTTCATCCTTGACCAGCGCCTTCACTGCCTTGTCCCGCAGGGCCCGGGCCTGTTCCGGCGTGGCCCGCGGCATGTAGTAACCCACCGCCACGATGCGTTCGCCCACGCGTTGGTAAAACACATGCTTGTGCTCGACCTTGCCGTCGTTCCAGTTCTGCCAACGGTAGTCGGCCTGCTGGATACCCTGGCCTTCCGGCACCTTGAGCGCGTCCTTGAACGACTGGCGCAAATCCGGCCCCAGCACCTCGGACACATCGCGACCGATCAAGGCCGAGGAAGGCCCGCCGCTGGCCAGCAATACGCCTTGGGTGTCGACCACGAACACGTAGCGGTCATGGTCGACAAACTCACCCTGGCGGCTGAAGGCTGCGAAGGCCTTGTCGCCATTGCTCTGGTAGTAAGCCAAGGCTTTTTCCAGCAGGGCCTTGGCGGCATGCGCGTCTTCATCCTGAGTGGTGGTGGCGTGCACCTGGCTCATACCCAACAGCAGCAGCCAGGTGATGCGCAGCAGTCCCTTCATGACCCATCCCTCATTCTTATTGATGTGACCACAGCTTAGACGGCTGTGGTTCAGGGCGCCGCCAGCCATTGATTGACGATGCCATCGTAGACCCCGGTGGCCACGCTCAGGTGCAACCACTGGTCGACGTAACTCTTCCACGCCACATCATCGCGGGGCAGCAGGAAGGCTTTCTCGCTGTACTGCATCTGCCGCTCGGGGTTGACCGCGCACAGTCCGGGCTTGAGCTTCTGCTGGTAACGCGCTTCGCTGGCGTCGGTGATCATCACGTCAGCCTTGCCCGCGAGCAGTTCGTCGAAGATCGTCACGTTGTCATGCAGGCGTATCTGCGCCTGGCCCAGGTGGGCGCGGGCGAACACTTCGTTGGTGCCGCCTGCCGGTTCGATCACCCTGACCTGGGGTTGGTTGATCTGCTCGACGGTCTGGTAGCGCTGCACGTCCGCGCAGCGCACCAGCGGAATCTTGCCGTCTACGCCGAGCGCCTGGCTGAAGAAGGCCTTTTTCTGGCGTTCCAGCGACACCGAAATGCCACCCACGGCGATGTCGCAACGTTGGGCGAGGAAGTCCGGCATCAAGGTTTTCCAGGTGGTAGGCACCCACTTGATCTGCGCATTGAGGCTCTTGGCCAGGGATTCGGCCATGGCGATATCAATGCCTTCATACCCGCCATCGGCACGCAATGAGGTGTAGGGCTTGTAGTCGCCGGTGGTGCAGACGGTCAGCGTGCCGCGCTGGAGCACGTCGTCGAGGCGCGAGGAGGGGGTGTCGGCCAGGGCGCAGGTCGTCACGCTTGCCAGTACACACAGGGCTAGAGAAGCTTTCATGCGATCTTGTCCTCGGGGGCGTTTTTTTGTAGGCGCGAGCTGGCTCGCGAAGAACTCAAGGGCGCTGAGTTTAGCCTGGCTACTGGCGTGATCGTTAACGACCTTCGCGGGCAAGCTCGCTCTTCCAGGGCGACGCGCAGCAGGGGGGCGAATGTTTAGCCAACGCGCAACCAAACTCCGTCAAGCCTGAATTTAACCGCCTGTGCAGGCATGTGACGCTGCCGGGCATCTCCCTCACTGTGATTCACCCATGGACGGTTCCCCCGACACTTACCTCGAGACCTTGCCTGGCGCGTGTGCGCCGAGCGGTCCCACCGATGTCGAGGCGTTACCCTCCGAACTGGCTTTCTGGGCCCTGTTCCACTGCCGACATGCGCGCCCACCAGATACCCCTCTCCTACGCTGACCCTCCCCATGGATGACGCACACGTGTGCGCATCTGCCCGGCGGCGCCTGTGTGCCTGCCTGACGCAACCGTATGAGAAACCCCATGAGTGTGTTTGCCTGCCTGCACGAAGCCCAGTCTTTCCTTGAACAGCATCCGCACATCGAGATGTTCGAGCTGTTTATCCTCGACAACAACGGTGTGCCGCGCGGCAAGTTATTGCATCGCGACGAACTGCTGGCGGTGTATGAAAGCGGTCGCCCGTTGCCCAGCACTATCCTGGGCCTGACCATCAACGGCGATGACGTGGAAAATTCCGGCCTGGTGTGGGACGTCGGCGATATCGACTGTCGCGCCTACCCGATCAGCGGCAGTCTGCAACCCATGCCCTGGCGTCTGATTCCCACGGCGGCGGTGCAAGTCAGCATGCACCCCACCGAAGGTTTGCCCGCGACCGTGGCCGACCCCCGGCATTTGCTGGCCAGGGTGATCGACGGGCTCAAGGCCGACGGCTACTACCCGGTGATGGCCGCAGAGCTGGAGTTCTACCTGCTCGACCAGAAACCCGACAGCCACGGCCGCCCGCAGCCTGCACGGGATGTGGATGGCGGTCGGCCGCGCTCGACCCAGGTCTACGGCCTGCGCGAGCTGGAGCAGATCGAACCGTTTCTGGCCGACCTCTACAGCGCCTGCAAGCTGCAAGGCATTCCGGCACGCACGGCGATTTCCGAATACGCCCCGGGCCAGGTGGAGATCACCCTGGAGCATCGCTACGACGCCCTGCAAGCGATGGACGAGGCGGTGCGCTACAAACGCCTGGTCAAGGGCGTGGCCCATCAGCACGGCATGACGGCCTGCTTCATGGCCAAGCCATTCGACGACCTGGCGGGCACCGGCATGCACATGCACGTCAGCCTGGCCGACGCCGACGGCAACAACCTGTTCGCCAGCGATGCCGCCGACGGTACGCCGCTGCTGCGCCACGCCGTGGGCGGCATGCTCAGCACCTTGCTCGATTCGCTGCTGATGTTTTGCCCCAACGCCAACTCCTATCGCCGCTTCCAGACCAACAGCTATGCCCCCCTGGCCGCCACCTGGGGCGTGGATAACCGCACCGTCAGCCTGCGCGTCCCCGGCGGCCCGGCTCACTCCCGGCATATCGAACACCGCATTTGCGGCGCCGACGCCAACCCCTACCTGGCCGCTGCCGCGATCCTGGCTGGCATTCACCGTGGCCTCCGCGAACAACGCGACCCCGGCGCCCCGGTGGAAGGCAACGGCTACGCCCAGGCCCAGGATTTGCTACCCACCGACTGGCTCACCACCCTGCGCGCACTCGAAGGCTCAAGCTGGGCCCAGGAGGCGTTTGGCCGTGAGTTTCTGGGGGTGTACCTGGCGGTGAAGCGCGCCGAGTACCGGCAGTTCATGGGGGAGGTGGGAGAGCAGGATTGGCGCTGGTATCTGCACCAGGCCTGACCGGATTGACGGTAGTGGCGCCTTCGACCTTTTTTTCACGTTGCGATGGGTAAGCTGCGAATCAAGGTCGTTCACTACTGTTTCACTCATATGAGCCTGTGATGTCGTCACAACCCCTTTCTTCGATCGAGATTGAATACGCCGAACGCTGCGACCGTGAGCATGCGAGGGTCTGCGGCGACACACGCCCGCCCGGGCTGCGTCGGCGCCTGGCATCGTGGCGCGACCAGTGGTTGGTGCGCCAGGCGCTGAAAGTCGCTGGCGAGCCCGGCCTGATCCTTGACCTGGCCTGTGGCTCGGGGCGGTTCTGGCCGGTGTTGGCCGAGCACGTCAACCGGGTGATCCTGGCTTCGGACAACTCCCAGGGCATGCTCGACCATGCCTGCACCCATCACCCGGCGTCGTTGCTCAAGCGGGTCAAGACCTTCCAGGGTTCGGCGTTTTCCATCGGGTTGTCGGCAAATGCGGTGGATTGCATTTTCTGCCTGGAATTGTTTCGCCATGTACCCAACAGCGAAGCGCGCCTGGCATTGCTGAGCGAGTTTCATCGGGTCAGTCGCGATACGGTGATCGTGTCGGTGGCCTCCCGTGACCGTGTGGAGGGCGAGTTCCGCGAAGCCGGCTTTAAAGTCCTGAGCTACCAGGAGTTCCTGCCGGGCTCAAGCCTGTGGCGGGTCTACGTACTGCGCAAGAAAGGATAATTCGATTCTGTCGGACTATTCTTCACGTCCTGTCGGAGTTTTCATGGTTGCGTGTGCACTGCGGGTGCTCGCAAGTCCCCTTCGCGATATATACTGCGCGCCATTCTTCAAGGGAGAGCCGTGTGGCCATCGATATTCACTGGATCTGCGACAACGATAGCCTCGGCCAGCATTGCGCCGAATGGCAGCAGTTGCCATTCGTCGCCCTCGACACCGAATTCATGCGGGTCGATACCTTTTATCCCATTGCCGGGCTGATCCAGATTGGCGATGGCCAGCGTGCTTACCTGATCGACCCCCTGACCATCGACAATTGGCAACCCCTGGCGGCCTTGCTGGAAAACCCGGCGGTGATCAAGGTGGTCCACGCGTGCAGCGAAGACCTGGAAGTGTTGCTGCGCCTGACCGGCAGCCTGCCGGTGCCGTTGTTCGACACCCAATTGGCCGCGGCGTACCTGAACCTCGGGTTCTCCATGGGCTATTCGCGCCTGGTGCAAGCCGTGCTCGACATCGACCTGCCCAAGGGCGAGACCCGCTCGGACTGGCTGCAACGCCCCTTGTCCGAGACCCAGGTGAGCTACGCCGCCGAAGACGCGGTGCACCTGGCCGAGGTCTACATCCGCCTGCGCCCGCAACTGTCGGATGACAAATACGCCTGGGTCCTGGAAGACGGCGCCGAGCTGGTGGCCAACCTGCGCCGCGAAGTCGACCCGTACGAGGTGTACCGCGAGGCCAAGCTGGCGTGGAAATTGTCCCGTGCCCAACTCGCCGTATTGCGCGAGCTGTGTGCCTGGCGCGAGCAGCAAGCGCGTGCCCGCGACCTGCCACGCAACCGCATCATCCGCGAACACTCGTTGTGGCCCCTGGCCAAATCCCAGCCGGATAACCTCGCCGCGCTGGGCAAAATCGAAGACATGCACCCGCGCACCGTGCGTCAGGACGGCCAGTTCCTGCTGGACCTGATCAAGCGTGCCGGCAGCGTGCCCATGGACCAATGGCCGCCCGCCGTGGCTGAACCGCTGCCGGTGGACGCCGCCACGCTGATCAAGCAACTGCGCGCCCTCGGCCAGGCGTTCGCCGAGCGCCTGGACATGGCGCCGGAACTGATGCTGCGCAAGAAAACCCTCGAAGCCCTGGTCAAAAGTGGCTACCCCGATGGGCCTTATAAACTGCCAGACTCGCTGCGTGGCTGGCGCCGCGAGTTGATGGGCCAGGCGCTGCTCGACAGCCTGGCCACTGCCGGAGAACAGCCTTGAAACGTATCTGCTCCATCTATCGCAGCTTGAAAAAAGACGGCATGTACCTCTACGTGCTGAAAAGCGACGCTCTGGAGCGCGTGCCGGAGCCGTTGATGGTTGCGTTCGGCAAGCCGCACCACGCCTTCGACATGGTGCTGACGCCGGAGCGCAAGCTGTCGCGCGAAGACATCATTGTCGTGCTGGAAAACCTCGACAAGCAGGGCTACCACCTGCAAATGCCGCCGGCCGAGGACGAGTACATCGAGCACTTGCCCGAAGAGCTGTTGCGACGCAACGATCCGATGTGATCGGTCAGTGCCCTGTCCAGGGCACCGTATTCAACGCAATCGTATGAGTGGGCGGTGGCCGTAGGGAAGCGGGCGGCCGTCTGCACTGTTTTTGAAAGGTTTGAACCATGCGTGTTCTGATTGCTGAACAGGATCACCCGCTCTACGCCCAGTTGCTGAGCGAAGCGGCCCCTGACCTTGAGGTGTTGACCAGCGGCGATTCGGCCGAGCTGTCGCGCCTGGCCGCCGACTGCCCGGTGTGGCTGGGCCAGCCGGACCTGCTGGCGACCCTGCTGCGCCAAGGCCATCACCCGCAGTGGCTGCAGTCGACCTGGGCCGGCATTACGCCGCTGCTGGCCGATGGCTTGCCGCGCAACTATCGCCTGACCCGCGCCGTGGGCATTTTCGGCCAGGTCATGGCGGAGTTCGTCCTCACCTACATGCTTGGCCATGAACGCGAAGTGCTGGCGCGCCTGGTCAGCCAGGTCGAGCGCAAGTGGGACAACCGCATGGGCCAGAGCCTGGCGGGGCGCACGGCGCTGATCGTCGGCACCGGTGATATCGGCCAGCGCGTGGCCGAGTTCCTGGTGCCGTTTGGCGTCAAGCTGTACGGCGTCGCCAGCACCGCTCGGGAACAGGCGCCGTTTATCGAAGTGGCCGGGCCTGATCAGTTGGGCCGCCTGGTGGGGGAGGCGGATTATGTGATCAACCTGCTGCCCAACACGCCCAATACCCATGACCTCTACGACGCGGCACTGTTCAAGCAATTCAAGCCGACCGCTTTGTTTATCAACGTCGGGCGCGGTGTGGCCGTGGTCGATGCCGACCTGGTCGAGGCTTTGAAGGAAGGGCACCTGGCCGGCGCGGTCATCGACGTCTGCCGCCAGGAACCGCTGCCGCAACGCCACCCGTTCTGGACCGCCTGGGGCCTGCTGTTGACCGGGCACAGCTCGGCGCCAACCTCGCCACGGATGATGGTGGATCTGTTCGTGCAGAACGTGCGCGCGTATCAGGCCAAGCAGGCCTTGCGCGGCGAAGTGGATTTCGAGCGCGGTTACTGACCTGACGCGGGAGAGAATGTGGGAGGGGGCAAGCCCCCTCCCACAGTTTCAGAGGCTGAAGTCACCTTCCGATACCAGCTCGCTCAACGGCTTGCGCGGGCTCGGCACTTCACGGCCTTGCAGGTACTCAGGCAGGGTCGACTTGTCGCCCAGCTTGCCCACGGCTACCGCCGCATGCAGTGCGTAACCCTCAGGAATCTTCAGCTCTTTGCGGGTCAGCTCCTGATCGAAGCCGGCCATGCCGTGGGTGTACCAGCCGCTGAGGCTGGCTTGCAGCGCCAGGTGGCCCCAGGCCGAGCCGGTGTCGAAGGTGTGCCACAGCGCCGGGGTTTCTTCCGTGGCGCCGGGGGCGATGAAGTCGGTCTTCGAGGCGATGATCACCAGGGCCGACGCATGTTGTGCCCAGCCACGGTTGAATTCGTTCAGCAGGCCGAGGAAACGCTCCCAGTCCGCTGTGTCACGACGCGCATAGAGAAAGCGCCATGGCTGCGAGTTGTAGGCCGACGGCGCCCAGCGGGCGGCTTCGAAGAAACTCAGCAAGGTTTCCTGCGGAATGCTTTCACCGGTAAAGGCGCGCGGCGACCAGCGTTCGGTGAACTGGGTGTGGATCGGGTAATCGGCAACGCGTGGGTTTGTGCTCATGAACAGTTCCTGACGACGATGATGGGTACGGTTGGACAGGCAGGCGCAGATTCAAAAAAACGGCGCACCGATGCGCTCGGCGAAGGTTTTTTCAAGGCTCCATAGGGCATCGGGGCAATGCGGTCACGCATTTATGGCTCACGACACGGGGCCTTTGCGGCCCACAAAGCTACTGCGATGAATAGTCGCTGACAAGTCTTGCAACACCGCCAGTCGTAAGCGCTTGGCCGCGGGGGCTATGGGCACTAGACTGGCGGCCTTTTCACATTCCGATACTGATGTAGAGCCATGGCCGCCAAAGTCGAACCCTTCTGGATACGCAAAACCCTTGAGCAGCTCGACCAAGAGGAGTGGGAGTCGTTGTGCGACGGCTGTGGCCTGTGCTGCCTGCAAAAGCTTGAGGACGAAGACGACAACAGCGTCTATTACACGCGCATCGCCTGCAAACTGCTGGACCTGAAAACCTGCCAGTGCACCGACTATCCCAACCGCCGCGACTCGGTGCCTGACTGCATCCAGCTCACCCCGGGCCAGGCCGACCAGTTCAAATGGTTGCCGCCCACCTGCGGCTATCGCCTGGTCAGCGAGCGCAAGGACCTGCCGCTGTGGCACCACCTGGTCTGCGGCGACCGCGACGCCGTGCACCACGAACGCATTTCCCAGTCGGGGCGCATGCTCAGCGAAGGCAGCGTGCCCGAAGATGACTGGGAGGATTACCTGATCTTCCGCGCCGGCTGAAAAAGGAGTGTGTATGACCGTGGGAACCAAGCTGGCGACAAGCCTGGTGTTGCTGACGCTGAGCATGCCGGCGTGGTGCGCGAAGAAAGTCGACCTGGATTATCACGTCAAGCTGCTGCCCCTGAGCGATCAGGCCGAGGTCCGCGTGAGCCTGTCCCAGGGTTCGGCGGTGCGCAGCCTGAACTTCGACCTGGGCCATGACGGCGACTACAGCGACTTCAAGGCCGATGGGCAATGGAAAGTCAGTGGCCACCGTGGCGTGTGGCAGCCCAGCGCCGACAAGGCCAGCCTGACCTACCGCGTACGCCTCACCCACGCACGTAAGCCGGGCCTGTATGACACACGGATGACGCCGAGCTGGGCGCTGTTTCGCGGTGAAGACCTGGTGCCCACTGCGCGGCTTGACCAGCAGGATGGCGTCGAGCTGGTGTCGCGCCTGGCGTTCGAGCTGCCGGCCGGCTGGAAGAGCGTCGAAACCGCCTGGCCGCGCATTGGCAAGAACAAGTTCCGCATTGACAACGTTTCACGCCTGTTCGACCGCCCCACTGGCTGGATGCTCGCCGGCAACCTGGGCAGCCGCCGTGTGCGCCTGGGCGAAACCGAAGTCACAGTGGCCTCGCCCAAGGGCCAGGCCATGCGCCGCATGGATGTGCTGACGCTGCTGACCTTCGTCTGGCCGCAAGTGGAAACCGCCTTTCCACGCCATCCCGCCAAGCTCCTGGTGGTCGGCGCCAGCGACCCGATGCGCCGGGGTGTGTTCTCTTCGCGCGACTCGATCTACCTCAACAGCCGCACGCCGTTGGTCAGCGAGAATGGCAGCAGCCCGTTGATTCGCGAAGTGGTGCAGGCGATTGGCCGTTTCAACGACCATGACACCAGTGACTGGATCAGCGAAGGCCTGGGAGAGTACTACGCCATTGAACTGGTGCGCCGTGCCGGAGGCATCACCGATGAACGGTATGCGGCGATACAGGCCAGGCTGGCCAAGGAAGGCAAGGACGTCACCAGCCTGCGCGGCGAGCACGTCAGCGCAGCGATTGTGGCGCGGGCCGTGGTGATGATGCAGGAGCTGGACCGCGAGATCCGCGTGAAAACCCACAACAAGCGTTCCCTCGATGACCTGGCCCAGGCGGTGATGCGTGCGAACAGCATCACTACCGCGGAGTTTGTGCAGTTGGCTGAGAGCATCATCGGCGAATCGTCGGTGGTGCTCGACAGCAAGTTGTTACGCTGAAATCCGAGCCATGCACCAAGCAACATGTGGGAGGGGCAAGCCCCTCCCATATTTATTTGGATCCCCACCATACCGAAGGCTTGGATCACCCCGCGGTTTTTGTAGCCTTCTCAGCCGCCACTTCGGCCTTGGTCTTGAGGTTTTTCAGCTCTGCACCGGCGCGTTCGATCTTGGTGCGTACGCTGTTCATTTCCTGGCGACCTTGTTCCAGCTTGTCCTTGAGCGTGCTGTGT
Organism: Pseudomonas sp. MPR-R2A5; assembly: GCF_058793055.1. Lineage (NCBI taxonomy): Bacteria > Pseudomonadati > Pseudomonadota > Gammaproteobacteria > Pseudomonadales > Pseudomonadaceae > Pseudomonas > Pseudomonas sp. MPR-R2A5. The sequence continues at coordinate 66,378 of NZ_JBXAFK010000039.1, read as the reverse complement.
CCGGTAAAACCACGGGTCAGTGCCACCCCCCCAATGGCCACCTGAATCAGCCCGAAAATCCCGCCACGACGCAGGCCTTTGCCAACCATTATCACGCCACCCGCCACCGAGCCGATGCGTTCCCAGCCATGCACGTTCTGTGTGGGGCGGGTTTCAAAAGGGGTGTGTTCGATGATGGGTCGCAGGGATTTGCTGTCGCTCATGATCTGTCTCCAACAAGGGCTAGTGATATGCAGCTGACTGTTTGCAGGCGGCGGATGTTCCCGGAAAATCAGTACTTGGGCCCCGAGCGGGTGTTATTGCCCTTGGCCAGGCGGTCGTAGAGCACCACGTTGACAGTGGCGGCGAGGTTCATGCAGCCGGTGGTCGGGATGTAGATCACGTCTTCGCACCAGTCGCGAATCTCTTTATCCAGCGAGCCGTCTTCCGGGCCGAAGATATACAGGGCGCGGTCGGGGTGGGTGTATTCGGGCAGCGGGCGGGCGCCCTCCACCAGCTCGACGGCGACGGGGATGCAACCGAGCGGCAGGATCTTCTTCAGGTCATCGATACCGATCAACGGAATGTCGTGGTGGACCTTCTTGGTGTCGGTGATGAAATCCCGGGCGCGCTCGTAACGCTTGCCGGTGTAGAACACCGAGGCCACGCCGTAGCAGCCGGCGGCACGCATCACCGAGCCGACGTTTTCGGGGGATTTTGGGTTATACAGACCGATGCAGCTGTAGCGTTTATTGCCCACGGGGAAGGGTGCCTTGGATAAAAGCGGCGATTATACGGGCAATGGCGACGACTTTGGGCCGAGCAGGCTTTCTGTGGTGAGCAGGCCTACTGTGGCGAGCAGGTTTGTTGTGGCGAGCGGGCTTGCCCCGCGTTGGGCTGCGCAGCAGCCCCAATAAAGCAAAATGCGGTGTATCAGATATTGCAGGAGCGGCTGGTTTTGGGGCTGCTGCGCAGCCCAACGCGGGGCAAGCCCGCTCGCCACAAATAGATAGCGCTTGTGCCCGCCACAACAAGCCTGCTCACCACAAGGATTTCAATCGTCTTTCTTCATCAACCCCGCCAACGCCGCAAACGGGTTGTGCGTGGCCTTGGCAATCGTCGGGCTGCTGGTGGAGCCTTCGCCGAAGTACTGCTGGTCGGTGTAGCGCGAGTGTTCGTTGTCGTGGCAATACAGGCAGAGCAGTTCCCAGTTGGAGCCGTCCTGGGGATTGTCATCATGATTGTGGTTACGGTGGTGTACGGTCAGTTCACTCAAGCGTTTGCCGGCGAACTCACGGGCGCAACGGCCGCACACGTGGGGGTACATTTTCAGGGCTTTGTCGCGGTAGCCCATTTCCCGGTCGCGTTGGGCATCGGCAAGGATGCGGTCCAGCTTGGCGGTGTGGGAGGGCGGGTTGGTCGAGCTCATCATGGCTCCTGGCTGTTTGGTGGGTCACGGATAGCGTTGATTCTAGCCGCTTGCGGGGCAAATGACCGCTGGCTTTTTCAGCAACCGTACAGCCTGGCGCCGGCGATCGTTTGTAGTATCGGTTCACTCAATTCATAAGGATCTGAAACCTATGCGTTTACCTACATGGACAGTTGCACTTCTACTCTGCGCCCTCACGGCGCAAGCCCAGGCGTTCTCCACGCCCAAGCCCGGCCAGGTGATCGAGGTGGCCCTCGACCAGTTGCACCCCACCCAGGCCGTGGTGGGGTTCGACCAGATCTACTACAGCCTGGGGCTGTTTGCCGACAAGCCCGCCAAGGTCTTCGATGAGTACTGCGAAACCAATGGCCAGGGCGAGGCCGACAAGGTGCCCGGCAAGGCTGACCTGCACCAGCCCGACAGCTTCACCTGCAAGGACCCGGTGGGCACCCATCCCGAGGACATGAAAACCGTGGTGGTCGGCCCAGCCGGGCAGCTGTACCTGACCGACGGTCACCACAGTTTCACCACCTTGTGGGAAGTGCCCGGCGGCGGCCCGCGCTTGAAGATGTGGGTCAAGGTCACCGACGACTTCAGCAACAGCCCGAACATGGCGAGCTTCTGGCAGCGCATGGAAGCGGCCCGCAAGGTCTGGCTCAAGGACAACCAAGGCCAGACCCTGCCACCGGAGCAACTGCCGGCGCACCTGGGGTTCAAGAACCTGCAGGACGACACCTTCCGCAGCCTGGTGTATTTCACCCGCAAGGCCGCCTATGGCAAGCCGGATGCTGGGGAGATCGCGCCGGAGTTCCTGGAGTTCTATTGGGGTAACTGGCTGCGCACGCAGGTGGACCTGGGCCAGTACAACCTGAACAAGAAAGGCGGCTACAAGGATGCCATCGAAGCGGTGGCCAAGCGCATGGTCAGCCTGGCGCCGGGTTCACAGGTGGGGGATAGCGGCTTTACCGCCCATCAACTGGGCGGCATGCCCCAGTTGGACCGCGATGAGCTGGAGAAGACCTTCGACAAAAAAGTGCCGTATGTGATCGATTACCGCAAATCCCACCACTGATCGGGGATCAAAAATGTGGGAGGGGGCAAGCCCCCTCCCATATTGGATTTTCAGCGTTTGGTTAATGGTGCTCAGCCCTTGAGCTTTTCCGCAATCCAGATGGTGTGCCGGGTGCCCTTGTTGCCATGGGCGAACACCTGCACTTCCTCGGCCTTGAAACCGGCCTTGCGCAGTTTGTCGCTGAACAGCTTGTCGGCACTGGCCGACCATACGGCCAACACGCCCTTGGGCCGCAGGGCCTTGGCGCAGGCCGCCAAGCCACCGGCGGAGTAAAGCCAGCTGTTGGCTTTTTGCGTGAGGCCTTCGGGGCCGTTGTCCACATCGAGCATGATCGCGTCAAAGCCCTGGGGCTCGGCCTGCAGCACCTTGGCCACGTCTTCCAGGCGAATCAGCGTGCGCGGGTCGAGCAGCGGGCGCCCGGCTTTTTCCCCCAAGGGCCCGCGGTTCCACTCCACGACGCCCGGCACCAGTTCAGCCACCACCACCTCGGCGGTCTTGCCCAAATGCTTGAGCGCCGACGCCAGGGTGAAGCCCATGCCCAGGCCGCCAATCAATACCCGCGAACCGGGGCGGCCGGCGACTTTTCGGCAAGGAATTTCCGCCAGGGCGTCTTCGGAACCGTGCATGCGCGTGTTCATCAACTGGCCGCCGTCACCGCCCTGGATCTTGATGACAAAATCTTCACCGTACTCGAACAGGCACAAGGCACCGCCGTTATCGGGGATCGGGGTGGTGTCGAGCAGAACGAAACGTTTCATGGAAATCTCATTGGGAAGGGCATTCTTGCGCGGTTGGGAGTAGCCTTACGACATTCCGGTCAGGCCATGGAGCCATCGATGAAGTGCAGCATTCTAACGGTCATTGTGTTGAGCGCGCTCGCATTGGGTGCGGCGCAGGCTCAGGAGTTACAAACCGTACCGGTCGCGCCAGCGCCAACCCCAGGCGCACCGGGCACCCCGACGCCGACGTTGTACCCGCAAGTCACCCCGCCGGCCGTGCCCAAGACCAACGGCTCCCCCGCCTTGGCGCCGATCGTATTGCCGACGCCGCCGAAGGACCAGACGGTGCCCGGCTTGCAGCAGAACGACAGCAAGCCGAAGTCGCCCGGCGGTTAAAACTGTTGGGACAGTAATTGCCCATCGGCCATGCGCAGGCGCTTGGACAATGCGATGGCGATTGCGCGGATGATCTTAGCCGCCACACGGGGCGTTTCATTGAGCATCTTTTCCAGGGCGTCCTTGCCCAGGCTCAACAAGACGCAGTCGCTGGCGGCCACGCAGCTGGCGGAACGTCGCTCGCCGTCGAGCACTGCCATTTCACCGAAGGCCCGGCCACTGCGCAGGGTGGCGATGGTCAGGCGTTGGCCATTGTGGTTGGTTTTCTGTACCGCCACCTGGCCACTGTGGAGGATGCACATGAAGGTGCCAGCATCGCCCTCGAGGAAAATCACCTCGCCCTCGGCAATGCTGCTGATATTGAAGTAGCCGGCGGCGACGTGAAAGTCTTCCGGCAACAACGGGTCGAACAGGCCGCAGTCCATGAGCATGTCGCGGATTTCGGTGTTCATTAGCGTCGGTAGTGCCATGGCTGCAATCTTGGTCCATCAAAGGTGGCGGTCCTGTGTTCAGACAGGACCGCTCCGCGAAGTTCCTTACACCAGCCCCAGCACCTTGAACACAAATGCATATTCGAGTGCTACGTCACGAATTCCCTGGTAGCGACCGCTCATCCCGCCGTGGCCGGCGCCCAGTTCGGTCTTGAGCAGCAGCAGGTTGTCGGAGGTGGCGGTCGCCCGCAGCTTCGCCACCCACTTGGCCGCTTCCCAGTACTGCACGCGGCTGTCGTTGTAGCCAGCGATCACCAGCGTGGCCGGGTAGGCCTGGGCGCTGACGTTTTCGTACGGCGCGTAGGCCTTGATGCGTGCGTACACCTCGGGCTCCTCGGGGTTGCCCCACTCGTCGTACTCGGTGATGGTCAACGGCAGTTCCGGGTCGAGCATGGTATTGAGCACGTCGACGAACGGCACTTCGGCAATCGCCGCCTGGAACAGCTCGGGGCGTTGGTTGAGCACCGCGCCGATCAACAGGCCACCGGCACTGCCGCCGCTGATCACCAGTTGCTGGGCGGTGGTCAGGTCCTCGGCGATCAGGTGTTCGGCACAGGCAATAAAGTCGCTGAAGGTGTTCTGCTTATGTTCCTGCTTGCCGTTGCGATACCAGGCTTCACCCAGCTCGCCGCCGCCGCGCACATGGGCAATGGCGAACGCCACGCCACGGTCCAGCAGGCTCAGGCGGGCGTGGGAGAACCACGGGTCGAGGCTCTGGCCGTAGGCGCCGTAACCGTAGAGGTACAGCGGCGTCGGCTTGCCGAGTTGGTCGCGCTTGACCACCAGGCTGATCGGCACCTGGGTGCCATCGGCGGAGGTGGCCCACAGGCGCTGGCTGACGTAGTCATCGGCGTTGAACACGCCGAGTACCGGGGTTTCCTTGAGCACCTGCTGCGCGCCGCTGGCCAGTTCCAACTGGCGGACCTGGGCCGGGCGGTTCAGGGCTTCATAGCGCAGGCGGATCTTGTCGCTGACGAATTCCAGGCTGTTCTGGACGTAGAGGCTGTAGGCGGCGTCGGGTAATTCCACGCGATAGGCCGGCACGCCTTGGGGGTGCACTTCGATCACCGGCAGGCCGCCGATGCGCAGGCTCAGGGTCATGGCGTAGGCGTTCAGGCTGACGCCGTCGAGCATCACCTCGTCGCTGTGGGGGATCAGGTTCTGCCACTCATCCTCGGTCGGCACGTCGCCAATGTCGGTCGCCACAAACAGGGCGTAGTTGATGCCATCACGGTTGCTGCGGATAAACCAGGTCCACGCGCCATTCAGTTGGCCATGGTCGACATCGTATTCATGGTCCTCGACCCGCGGTGCCAGGCAGGTGAAGTCCAGGTGCGGCTGGTTGGCGTCCAGGGCCCAGATTTCGCTGGTGGTCTTGCTGCCCAGGGCCAGCAGCAACTGGCGCTCGGAGCTGGAGCGGTAGCAGTGCAGGAAGAAACGCCCGTCGGGCTCATGGAACACTTCCTGCGCGGCCGTACCATCCAGGCGGTAGCGATACAGCTTATGTGGGCGGTGGGTGTCATCCAGTTCGCCGAAGAACAGGGTCAGGCTGTCATTGGCCCAGGTCATGCTGCCGTCGCAGTTGTCGAACGCCAGTTCGCTGACTTTGTCGGTGGCCAATTCCTTCACGTACAGGGTGTAGATCTCTTCGCCATTGGTGTCGAGGCTGTAGGCCAGGCGCTGGTGGTCGGGGCTGATGCTGAACGCGCCGAGGGAGAAGAAGCCACCGTTGGCCAGGGCGTTGGGGTCCAGCAGCAGCTCTTCGCTGCTGGCGTCCACCTGGTTGCTGTCGTCGGCCGGGCGGCGGCAGCGGTAGTGGCGGGCATACTCGTCACCGGCGGTGGTGCGTGTGTAGTACAGGTACGGGCCCCAAGGGGAGGGCAGCGACAGGTCGGTTTCGAGGATGCGCCCCTTGATCTCCTCGAACAGGGTTTCGCGCAGGGCCTGCTGGTCGGCGAGTTGGGCTTCCAGCCAGGCGTTTTCGGCCTTGAGGTAATCGAGCACTTCAGCGCTGTCACGCTCTTGCAGCCAGGCGTACGGGTCCTGGCCTGGGGCTTTGCGGGCAATCGGGGCGGCAGTGATGTGGGTCGATGAAGGCATGGATCACTCTCTGTCTGGCGGATGGTGGCAGCCATTGCAGCCGCGACACGCAAAAGCCGTTATCATAGCCGCCTGTTTGCCTACGTTGCCATGGACACCATGACCGAGAACGACTATCTGACCGCTTGGGGCCTTTACGCCTTCGCCGCTTTGGGCTGCCTGTTGGTGTGGTGGCGCATGACCCGCTGGATCTGGCGTTGGTTGCGCGAGCCGCTGCAATTGCTGATGGCGGTGCTGCTGTTCAGCCCGACCATCGTCGATCCGGTCAAGACCCAGTTCGCCCCGGCCGTGGCCATCACCGCGATGGACCTGGTGCTCAAGGTCGGCAATAACGCCTGGCGGGCCGTCTCCGATCTGTTCATGTACACGATGATCGCCTTTGGCGTGTATATCGTCATCGTGTTGATCCGTTGGCCCATCGAGCGTGCCGCCAAGGCCCGCCGTGAGCGCAAGGCCGCGGTCGATGCCGCCTTGGCTGCCGAGCCGGAAGACGAAGACGATGAACCGTTCCGTCGCCCGGCGCCGGTGAGCGGTATGCGGGTCGAACCGCGCCTTTAACGTAGTCCGCCCTGCAGCGAGAGCCCTGGCATGTGTGAATTATTGGGCATGAGTGCCAACGTCCCCACCGATATCGTATTCAGCTTTACCGGGCTGATGCAGCGCGGCGGGCGTACCGGGCCCCATCGCGACGGTTGGGGCATTGCCTTCTACGAAGGCCGTGGCCTGCGCCTGTTCCAGGACCCGGCCGCCAGCAGCGAATCGGAAGTCGCGCTGCTGGTGCAGCGTTATCCCATCAAGAGTGAAGTGGTGATCGGCCATATCCGCCAGGCCAACGTCGGCAAGGTGAGCCTGGCCAACACCCACCCATTCGTGCGTGAACTGTGGGGGCGTAACTGGTGTTTCGCCCATAATGGCCAGTTGGCGGACTTCAACCCGCGCGCCACGTTCTACCGCCCGGTGGGTGATACCGATAGCGAGGCGGCGTTCTGCGACCTGCTTAACCGCGTACGCGAGGCATTCCCGGAGCCAGTCGATATTGAGCAGATGCTGCCGGACCTGATCGCCGCCTGCGCCGAATACCGCAGCAAAGGCGTGTTCAACTGCCTGCTCAGCGATGGCGACTGGTTGTTCTGCTACTGCTCGACCAAACTGGCGCAGATCACCCGGCGCGCCCCGTTTGGCCCGGCACGCCTGAAAGATGTCGACGTGATTGTCGATTTTCAGGCCGAAACCACCCCCAATGATGTGGTCACGGTGATTGCCACCGAGCCGCTGACCGACAACGAAAACTGGACCCGCTACGAACCGGGCCAATGGAGCCTGTGGCGACGCGGTGAATGCGTCAGCCAGGGCATTACCGAGTAGGGACATCGATTATGTTGCTCAGCTATTTGCGACTGGTGCTGTTTGCCATTGGCTTGTTGGTCGGTGTGCAAGTGCCGGGGTTTATCAACGACTACGCCAAGCGCGTCGAAGCCCACCTGATCGAGGCCCAGACCGGCCTGCGCGGGTTTGAGTCCACTGCGCAGCAGTTCTTCAATGGCGACTTGCAGGCCCTGGTGGCCCACTACCGCGCCAGCGACGACCCGGTGTTCCAGAGCGATGCCAAGAGCCTGGGGGCGATGCTCGATCGCCAGGTGGCGTTGGACAAGCAATTCCAGGCCATGCAAGGCCCGTGGTACATCCGCGCCCTGCAAGTGGCTGTGGCCGCCGACCCGGATATCCGCCTGGAAACCTGGAACGGCTACAGCTACCAGATCCTGCTGACCCCCGAGGCCATGGGCTGGGGCCTGGGTGGGGCGATGTTGCTGTCGTTTGGCCTGGAGTGCCTGTTCCGCTTGATCGACTGGGTGGTGTTGGGCGGCAAGCGCCTGCGTCAGAGCCGGCCGATTGAAGAGCGGGACCTGAAAGGTCTCTAACCAACACCTGGGGCAACTGTGGGAGGGGGCTTGCCCCCGATGGCAGTGGTTCAGTCACTGATGTATTGACTGACACACTGCCATCGGGGGCAAGCCCCCTCCCACATTGGATTGGGTTCCTTCAGTTGCTGAGCACCATCCGCTCTTCGCCAACCTCTTCGGCATACCTGGCCACCACCTTCTGGCACAACCCCACAATTTCCTCCACCAACTCCACCCCCACGCGCCACGACACCACCACCTGCAAGTTCGGCAGTTTCTGCGCCATGGGCAACATCACCAATTCACCGCGTGCCAGTTCTTCGATGACCAGCACGGGGGGCAGTGCGCCAATCCCGAAGCCATCGCGCAGCAGGCGGGTAATCGCCGACACCGAATTCACACAGTTCATCCGTGGCGCGGCAACGCCATTGGCCTGCATCAGGCTGAGCACGTCCTGATGGGGGTGGGAGTTTTTTGAGTAGGTGATGATGCGTTCCTGGGCCAGTTCGGCGAGGGAAGCGTAGTCGCGGTTGTAGATCGATTGGCTGGCGACGATCCAGGCCATGGGGTGGCTGGCCAGTTCCAGGCTGCGCACGGTCTCCAGGCGGAGCAGGTCAGTTTGCAGGATCAGGTCGAGGAAGCCTTTTTGCAGCTGATCGCTGAGGTTGAGTGCGGTATCGGCGATCAATTCGATTTCCACCCGGGGGAACTGGTCCATCAATTCGGCGACCAATGGGCTCAGCCAGGTGTGGATCACCGTGTCCATCGCGCCGATACGGATGCGCCCGACCTTGCTGCTGGTGGTCTCCAGGGACTGCTTCAGGCCCTGCATGGTCACCATCATCTGCTCGGCATAATCGAGCACCTTCAAGCCTTCCGGGGTCAGGCTCACGCCCCGCGAATCACGCAGAAACAGCTTCACCCCCAGTTCGCTCTCCAGCACCGCAATGCGGCTGGAAATCGAGGCCTGGGTGGTGAACAGCTTCTCGGCGGTCAGGCGAAAACTCTTGAGCTTGGCCACCCAGACGAAGGTTTCGAGGAACTTCAAATTCATGGGATCAACTTTTTCTTATGCATGGATCGGTTTTTATTAGTTGGACGCCGCACCGGGCAAACGCCAAAAATCGAGCCATTCCACGATAAGCGTCGTTGGGGTATCAGGACAAGTTGCGAGTTCTGTGTAAAAAATCCCACACTACAAAAAACAAAGCCTACAGGAGCAACCACCGTGAGCCGCCTGCTATTGAACTGCGACATCGGCGAAAGCTTTGGCAACTGGACCCTGGGTCTGGATGCCGAGGTCATGCCGTTCATCGATTGCGCCAACGTGGCTTGCGGTTTTCATGCCGGCGACCCGAGCATCATGCGCAAGACCGTCAGCCTGGCCCTCAAACACGGCGTACAGGTCGGCGCGCACCCGGCGTACCAGGACCTGCAAGGTTTCGGCCGCCGCTCCATGGCCTACACCCCCCAGGAAATCCAGGACCTGTTGCACTACCAGATCGGCGCGCTGGAGGGCATCTGCCGCGCCCAGGGCGGGCGTGTCAGTTACGTCAAACCCCATGGCGCGATGTACAACGACATGATGGCCAACCCGGCGCAGTTGCGTGCAGTGATCCAGGCCGTGGCTGCCTACGGCGACCTGCCGCTGATGCTGCTGGCCACCCGCGACAACAGCGCGGCCCAGGCGCTGGGTGACGAATACGGGGTGATCCTGTGGTTCGAGGCCTTCGCTGACCGTGCCTACGATCCCAACGGCCATCTGGTTTCGCGTCAATTGCCGGGTGCGGTGCACCACGATCCGGAGGTCATCGTCCAGCAATCCTTGACCCTCTCCCGTGGCGAACCCCTGACCGCCAGCGACGGCAGCCCGTTGGTCTTGCAGGCCAACACCCTATGTGTGCACGGTGACAACGCCAGTTCGATCGCCGCCGTGCAGCGCATCCGCGAGGCATTGAAGTCAGCATGAAGCCACGGATTGAAGTGGTGGCGATCGACTGCCTGATGGTGCGTCTGTTCGAGGTGATTGCCGAAGCCAACATGCCGTGGATGCTCGCCGCCACCCAGCGCTTGCGCAGCGGTTTTGGCACGGCGCTGGTGGATCTGGTGCCGTCCTACACCACCTTGATGGTGCATTACGACCTCACTGCGTTGAGCCCGGCGCAAGCACGGGGATTGATCGACCAGGCGCTGACCGACCTGCAACCCCAGGCCCAGGGCAGTGGCCAGTGCCATGTGCTGCCGGTGTGGTATGACCTGAGCGTCGGGCCTGAGCTGAGCTTGCTCAGCCGGCGCAGCGGCCTTTCGGTGGAGGATGTCATCCGCCGCCACAGTGCCCACGAATACCAGGTATTTGCCCTCGGCTTCGCTCCCGGTTTTGCCTTTATGGGCTTGGTGGACGAAGCCCTCGCCACTGCGCGTCTCAACACCCCGCGCAAACGCGTGGCGGCCGGCAGCGTGGGCATTGCCGAACGGCAAACCGCCGCCTATCCGGTGGTCTCCCCTGGTGGTTGGAACCTGATTGGCCGCACCCCGGCCAAGTTGTTTGACCGCGAGCGCGACGGCTACAGCCTGATGCAACCGGGCGACACGGTGCGTTTTGCCGCCGTCAGCCACGCCGAGTTTATCAACCTGGGTGGCGATGACACGCCGTTGGAGGCGCAGGCATGAGCCGCTTGATCATCGAGGCCAGCACCCCGCTGTGCCTGTTGCAGGACGCCGGACGTTTTGGCGTGCGCCACCTGGGCGTGACCCAGGGCGGTGCGCTGGATTGGGTGTCGATGTCCTGGGCCAATTGGCTGCTGGACAATGTGCTGGATGCGCCGGTGGTGGAAATTACCCTCGGCGGCTTTACCGTACAGGCCGAGGAATATTGCTTGCTGGCCTTGGCCGGCGCGGACCTGGGCGCCTACATCGATGAGCGTGCGATCAGCCCTGGGCGCAGTTTTATCCTGCAAAAGGGTCAGCGTTTGCGCTTTACCCAACCGTTCAGCGGCGCGCGGGCTTACCTGGCTGCACCGGGTGGGTTTGATGCGCCGGATGTGCTGGGCAGTTGCGCCACCGTGGTACGGGAGGAACTGGGTGGCTTGAACGGCTTTGGCGAGGCGTTGGCCGAAGGCGCGCGGTTGGCCTATTCCGGTACCGGCGGAGCGATGAAAGTGCTGAGCACGCCGGCGTTGCCAGCCAAGGCGCCGCTGGATGTGATCGTCGGCGCCCAAATCGGTCAGTTCAGCGGCCAGAGCCTGTTTGATGCCTTCAATACCGACTGGACTCTGGACAGTCGCGCCGACCGCATGGGCATGCGCTTGCTGGGCACGCCGTTGCAGTACCAGGGGCCGTCACTGATTTCCGAAGGGATTCCGTTGGGCGCGATCCAGGTGCCGCCGGATGGGCAGCCGATTGTGTTGCTCAATGATCGGCAGACGATCGGCGGCTATCCGCGCCTGGGCGCGTTGACGCCACTGGCGTTGGCGCGCCTGGCGCAGTGCCTGCCGGGGGAGAAGGTGAGGCTGGCGCCGGTGGTGCAGGAAACGGCGCATCGGCAGCAGGTGGATTTTTTACGCCGGTTCATTTGAGCGCTGTTATGGCGCCCGAATGACGGTCAGGATTAGTCTCACATGCCTGATGGGCATTGCCGTCTTGGTTCGAGTGGGTGCATGTGGAAGTCTTAGTGCTTCATTCACTAGGGTTCCAACATGCGCTACTTGAAAATCTATGCACAGGATGTCCTCGATAATGATGTGCCCGATGTGGTCAGTCTGGAGTTTCATGACGATACCCACACCCCGACTCTCGTCCGGCAGGCCACGGCCTTCGATATTACCGATGACGGGCAGCTGGATTGGGTGATTGCCGATGATGTGAACCAGGATGGCGTCATCGATGCCGTCGACCGGGCACTGGCAATTGAACTGGCCCAATTGTTTGTTGAGTTCAATTGGTTCAGCCTCGACGCACCTTTCGACAAATACTTAAAGGTGTTTGCCCGTGACTTTGGCGGCAACGGCATACCCGACACCGTGCGTCTGCACTTTCACCAGGGCGAGGGCGCACCTACGGATGAAAGCATTGTCTACACCGCGGCGATTTACGGGGACGACAATGGCCTAGGCAGTGTTTCGATCAATCAGGATGTCAATAATGACGGCAAGGTCACCCACAAGGATGCTGAATTGCTCAAACAGTTTTCCGCGCTGTTTCTGAAGTTCGGTTGGATCGACGCCGAGCGCTGCTGAAAGCAAACCTGTAGCTTCGACGGCTACAGGTTGCGGCTACTTCGACAAAAACCGCATCCCTTCTTCCAGCCCGCGCAAGGTGAGCGGATACATCTGATCCTCGACCAGCTCCCGTACAATCCCCGTCGATGCCGTATAACCCCACGTATCCTTGGGATACGGGTTAATCCAGATCAGCTTCTTGTACTTGGCCATGAAGCGCTGCATCCACACATACCCCGGCTCTTCATTCCAGTGTTCGACGCTGCCGCCGGCCTGGGTAATTTCATACGGTGCCATCGACGCATCGCCGATAAAGATCACTTTGTAGTCGGCGCCATACTTGTGCAGCAGATCCTGGGTGGAGGTGCGTTCCGACGTACGGCGCTGGTTGTTCTTCCACACCGACTCGTACACGAAGTTGTGGAAGTAGAAATACTCCAGGTGCTTGAACTCGGTCTTGCACGCCGAGAACAGTTCTTCGCAGATTTTTACGTGGGCATCCATCGAGCCGCCGATATCGAACAGCAACAATAGCTTGATGGTGTTACGCCGTTCCGGGCGCATCTGGATATTCAGCAGCCCGGCATCGCGGGCGGTGTGGTCGATGGTGCCGTCGATATCCAGCTCTTCGGCAGCGCCCTGGCGCGCGAACTTGCGCAGGCGGCGCAGGGCGATCTTGATATTGCGCGTACCCAACTCGACCTGATCGTCGAGGTTCTTGTACTCGCGCTGATCCCAGACTTTTACCGCCTTGCCCTGGCGCTTGCCAGCGTCGCCGACGCGAATGCCTTCCGGGTTGTAGCCGCCGGAGCCGAACGGGCTGGTACCGCCGGTGCCGATCCACTTGTTACCGCCGGCGTGACGTTCCTTCTGTTCTTCCAGGCGTTTCTTGAACGCTTCGATCAGCTTGTCCAGGCCGCCCAGGGATTGGATCTGCGCGCGCTCTTCATCGCTCAGCGAGCGCTCGAATTCCTTGCGCAGCCAGTCTTCGGGGATCAGCGCCTGCAGGTGGTCGTCGAGCTTTTCCAGGCCGTTGAAATAGGCGCTGAAGGCGCGGTCGAACTTGTCGAAGTGCCGCTCGTCCTTCACCAGGATCGCCCGGGCCAAGTAGTAAAACTCGTCCATGTCGGCGAAGGTCACGCGCTGCTTGAGCGCGTTGATCAGGTCGAGCAGCTCGCGCACCGACACCGGCACCTTGGCGGCACGCATCTCGTTGAACAGGTTGAGCAACATTAGCGATTACCGCGACGGCTCATGAACGCCAGACGTTCCAGCAACTGCACGTCTTGCTCGTTCTTCACCAGAGCGCCAGCCAGGGGCGGGATGGCCTTGGTGGGGTCGCGCTCGCGCAGCACCGCTTCGCCGATATTGTCGGCCATCAGCAGCTTGAGCCAGTCCACCAGTTCGGAGGTGGAGGGCTTTTTCTTCAGGCCCGGTACTTTGCGCACGTCGAAGAACACGTCCAGCGCTTCGCTGACCAGGTCTTTCTTGATGTCGGGGTAGTGCACGTCGACGATCTTTTGCAGGGTGGTGCGGTCGGGGAAGGCGATGTAGTGGAAGAAGCAGCGGCGCAGGAACGCGTCCGGCAGCTCTTTTTCGTTGTTGGAGGTAATGATGATGATCGGGCGTTTCTTGGCCTTGATGGTCTCGTCGATTTCGTAGACGTAGAACTCCATCTTGTCGAGTTCTTGCAGCAGGTCGTTGGGGAATTCGATGTCGGCCTTGTCGATTTCATCGATCAGCAGGATCACCCGCTCTTCGGACTCGAAGGCTTCCCAGAGCTTGCCCTTCTTCAGGTAGTTGCGCACGTCGTGCACCTTGTCCACGCCCAATTGCGAGTCGCGCAGCCGGCTGACCGCGTCGTACTCATACAGGCCCTGGTGGGCCTTGGTGGTGGACTTGATGTGCCAGGTGATCAGCTTGGCACCGAAGGATTCGGCCAGTTGCTCGGCGAGCATGGTCTTGCCGGTGCCCGGCTCACCCTTGACCAGCAACGGGCGCTCCAGGGTGATGGCAGCGTTGACGGCCAGTTTCAGGTCATCGGTGGCAACGTAGGCCTGGGTGCCTTCGAACTTCATCGGTCATTCCTCGAATTCATCAATGCCCGGACTATACCGCGCGGCCCCGGCGACTGTGAACGCAGACGGGTTATTCAGTCTCTGAATGGCGGGTCACACATCCATTAGGCGCGTGGTTCAGTCAGCACTGGGCTTGGGCTGTTCATAGCGCGCATTGAATGCTTGGATAAAACCGTTACGCAAAATCGCCAAAAATGCAGAGAACGCGCTGACATTTTGCTGATGCACGCTGCCACTGAGTTCCACGCGGGTGGCGAACTGGTTCTTCGCCTGGTTCTTCAGCACGGTCTCGCTGGTGCCCACCACGGCCTCCCAGATCGAACGAAAGATGTTCTTGTCCTTGTTCTCCACATCCTGCTGCCAGTCGAAGACCTCTACATCACGCAGCAGCGGCTTTATGTACCCGGTCAATTGGCCTTTTTCCGCCTGGGCCTCGATCACCACATCCCCGGTACCGGCCTTGAAGTCGAACTTGCCATAGGCTGAGGCGAAGTCATTCATGCGCTTGAGCTGCAAGTCCCTGGCGCGAAAGCGAAACTCGAAATTCTCGAAATTGCTCAGCGGGTCGAAGGTGGCGGTGGCTTCCAGCGGGGCCTGGCCTTGCAGCAGGGCCTTGCCGTCGAACCGCGCGTCGCGCCGGCCTTTGACGTTCACCACATTGGTCAGGTTGTAGAAGCTGGCGTTGACGTCGGTCGCGTCGATCTTCACCACGGGTTTGGAACTGAAGTTGTGGAAGGCGATCTTGCCGTCCTCAATACGCACCTCATCGAGGGTGATGGGGGCCAACTTACTCAGCTGCTCGCGCCAGTCGGTGCCTTTACCGGTCTGGGAGGCTTGCTTGTTGGCGCCGCCGTCGACGAAGTTCACTTCGGGCTGGATAAACAGCACTTTGGCCACCACCGCGTGGTCGTACCAAAGAGAGTGCCAGCTTACTGCCAGGTCGATCAGCGGCGCCTTGACGAACGGGACGGGCACCTTGCCGTCGACCTTGATGATCTCAAGGCCGTTGATTCTGTACGCGCCACGCCACAGCGCGAGGTCCACGTCGGTAACCTGGCCGCGGTAATCGCCCATGTCGGCGAGCTTGTCATTCAGGTAGTTACGCACCAGATAGGGCAGCGCGATGCTCACGGCGACCAGGACCACCAGTAATCCGGCAATGGTCCAGAGTGGCCAGCTGTAGCGACGTTTCATGGGGCAGTTCTCCTTGCGGGTAGGAGATGGACTGTTGGGACACGCGCAACGTTCCTCTGACTGGACGCTTGGCGGCACGAGGCATACCCTTGGAACCTTTCTTGAAATCGCCCAATAGGACCCGCCATGAGCCGCATTTTTGCAGACAACGCGCACTCCATCGGTAACACGCCTCTGGTTCAGATCAACCGTATCGCACCGCGTGGCGTGACCATCCTGGCCAAGATCGAAGGGCGTAACCCAGGTTATTCGGTGAAGTGCCGCATTGGCGCAAACATGATCTGGGACGCCGAAAGTACCGGCAAACTCAAGCCGGGCATGACCATTGTCGAACCGACTTCCGGCAATACCGGTATTGGCCTGGCCTTCGTCGCCGCGGCCCGTGGCTATAAGTTGGTGTTGACCATGCCAGCGTCCATGAGCATCGAGCGGCGCAAAGTGCTCAAGGCCCTCGGTGCCGAACTGGTGTTGACCGAACCGGCCAAGGGCATGAAGGGCGCGATTGAGAAAGCCGGCGAAATCCTCGCCAGCGACCCGGCCAGCTACTTTATGCCGGCCCAGTTCGACAACCCGGCCAACCCGGCGATCCACGAGAAAACCACCGGCCCGGAAATCTGGAACGACACCGATGGCGCCGTGGATGTATTGGTGGCGGGGGTGGGGACGGGCGGCACCATTACCGGTGTGTCGCGTTACATCAAGAACATCGCGGGCAAGCCGATCCTGTCGGTGGCCGTCGAACCCATGGTGTCGCCGGTGATCACGCAGGCGCTGGCCGGTGAAGAGATCAAGCCCAGCCCGCACAAGATCCAGGGCATCGGCGCCGGGTTCGTGCCGAAAAACCTCGACCTGTCGATGGTTGACCGTGTGGAACTGGTGACCGATGAGGAATCCAAGGCGATGGCCCTGCGCCTGATGCAGGAAGAGGGCATCCTGTGCGGTATTTCCTGCGGCGCGGCCATGGCCGTGGCCGTGCGCCTGGCGGAAAAACCGGAAATGCAGGGCAAGACCATCGTGGTGATCCTGCCGGACTCCGGTGAGCGCTACCTGTCGAGCATGCTGTTCAGCGATTTGTTTACCGACCAGGAAAACCAGGCTTGATGTGATCGCCTGTGGCAAGTAGATGGGGTTATTGTGGAATGAGCAGGCTTGTTGCGGCGAGCCGGCCTGTTGTGGCGAGCAGGGCTGTTGTGGCGAGCGGGCTTGCCCTAATGCCGTTCAGTTAAGGCTTTTTTGTAGGAGCGAGCTTGCTCGCGAAGAACTCACAGGCGCCGCGTTCACTCAGGAAACACGCGTTATCGTTGACGTTTTTCGCGAGCAAGCTCGCTCCTACAGAAGGCGATGTACGCTTAACTGAACGGCATTAGGGCTTGCCACAAGAGGTGGGCTTGCCATACCAAGCCCGCTCGCCACAGCAGCGTCGCTTGCAATGTTTGATTTGTGTCAGCCGGCCCGCCCGGGCCTTCTGCATAATGGCCCAAGTGTTTATCATGGCCGGCTGCTACGTCTGGTTTCCCGTTGACGGGAGGTTGCTGGCCAGGCGCTTATTTCCAGGAGTTGCTGCATGACCTTTTCTTTGGCCGCCAAACTGTCGGTGTTGCTGGTGTTTATCGGCAGCACGCTGTATGTGCATCTGCGCGGCAAGGCCCGTTTGCCGATGTTGCGTCAGTTCGTCAACCATTCGGCGCTGTTCGCCCCGTATAACGCCTTGATGTACCTGTTCTCGGCGGTGCCGTCCAAGCCGTACCTGGACCGTAGCAAGTTCCCGGAACTGGACGTGCTCAAGGACAACTGGGAAGTGATCCGCGAAGAGGCCATGCACCTGTTCGACGAGGGTTACATTCGCGCCGCTGAAAAGAACAATGACGCCGGTTTCGGTTCGTTCTTCAAGAAGGGCTGGAAGCGTTTCTACCTCAAGTGGTACGACAAACCGCTGCCATCGGCCGAGGCGCTGTGCCCGAAGACCGTGGCATTGGTCAGCAGCATTCCCAACGTCAAGGGCGCAATGTTTGCGCTGTTGCCCGGCGGCAGCCACTTGAACCCGCACCGCGATCCGTTTGCCGGGTCCCTGCGTTATCACTTGGGGCTGTCCACGCCGAACTCCGACGACTGCCGCATCTTTGTCGACGGCCAGGTCTATGCCTGGCGCGACGGTGAGGACGTGATGTTCGACGAAACCTACGTGCACTGGGTCAAGAACGAGACCGAGAAGACTCGCGTGATCCTGTTCTGCGATATCGAGCGGCCGTTGAGCAACCGCCTGATGACCCGCATCAACCGCTGGGTCAGCCAGCAACTGGGGCGCGCCACGGCACCGCAGAACCTGGATGATGAACGCGTCGGCGGCATCAACCAGGCCTACGCCTGGAGCAAGTCCTTCAGCGACAAGTTCAGCGGTGTGGTCAAGCAGTGGAAGCGCAAGCACCCGAAGGCTTACCGCATTGCGCGGCCGGTGCTGGCGGTGGTCGTCCTGGTACTGCTGTGGAAATGGCTGTTCGGCTGATCTGATGTGGGAGGGGGCTTGCCCCCGATGGCGGTGTGTCAGGCTAAATATTTTTGCCTGATCCACCGCTATCGGGGGCAAGCCCCCTCCCACATTTGATCTCCTGTGTTCTTAGTTCTTAGGACGCGATCAACTGGCGCAGCACATAGTGCAGGATGCCCCCGGCCTTGAAGTATTCCACTTCATTGAGGGTATCGATCCGGCACAACACCTCGACCTTCTCGCTGCTGCCATCCTCCCGGGTAATCACCAGCGTCAGGTTCATCCGCGGCACGATCTCCACGTTTGTGAGCCCCAGGATGTCGATCTTCTCCTTGCCGGTCAGCTTCAGCGCCTTGCGGTTCTGATCCAGCTTGAACTGCAGCGGCAGCACGCCCATGCCCACCAGGTTGGAACGGTGAATCCGTTCGAAACTCTCGGCGATCACCGCCTTGACACCCAGCAGGTTGGTGCCCTTGGCGGCCCAGTCGCGGCTCGACCCGGTGCCGTATTCCTGGCCGGCGATCACCACCAGTGGCGTGCCGCTGGCCTGGTACTGCATGGCGGCGTCGTAGATCGACATTTTCTCGCCCGTGGGGATATACAGCGTATTGCCGCCTTCTTCGCCACCGAGCATTTCATTGCGGATACGGATATTGGCGAACGTGCCGCGCATCATCACTTCGTGGTTGCCCCGGCGTGAGCCGTAGGAGTTGAAGTCGCGCGGTTCCACACCCTGTTCACGCAGGTAGCGGCCGGCAGGGCTGTCGGCCTTGATATTGCCGGCCGGGGAGATGTGGTCTGTGGTCACCGAGTCGCCCAGCAGCGCCAGCACGTTGGCGCCCTTGATGTCTTTGATCACCGGCAGTGGCCCGCCAATGTCATCGAAGAACGGTGGGTGCTGGATGTAGGTGGAGTCCTTCTGCCACACGTAGGTCGCGGCTTGCGGCACTTCGATTGCTTGCCACTGCTCATCACCGGCAAACACTTCGGCGTATTCCTTGTGGAACATGACGGTGCTGACCTGGGCCACGGCATCCGCGATTTCCTGGCTGCTCGGCCAGATGTCCTTGAGGTACACCGGATTGCCATCCTGGTCGTTACCCAACGGCTCGCTGCTGATATCGATGCGTACCGTGCCGGCCAGGGCATAGGCCACCACCAGGGGCGGGGAGGCCAGCCAGTTGGTTTTCACCAGCGGGTGCACGCGGCCTTCGAAGTTACGGTTGCCGGACAGCACCGAAGCGACGGCGAGGTCGGCTTTCTGGATGGCTTTTTCAATCGGCTCGGGCAACGGCCCGGAGTTGCCGATACAGGTGGTGCAACCGTAGCCCACCAGGTCGAAGCCGAGCTTGTCGAGGTATTGGGTAAGGCCGGCGGCCTTGTAGTAGTCGGTGACCACCTTGGAACCCGGCGCCAGCGAGGTTTTTACCCAGGGTTTGCGGGTGAGACCTTTCTCCACGGCCTTTTTTGCCACCAGCCCGGCAGCCATCATCACGCTGGGGTTGGAGGTGTTGGTGCAAGAGGTGATGGCGGCGATCACCACGGCGCCGTTTTTCAGGCGATAGGTGTGGCCATCGTCTTCATAGTCGGTTTCGCCGACCAGATCGGCATTGCCCACGGCGACACCACCGCCGCCTTCACTTTCCAGGCGGCCTTCTTCCTTGTTGGTGGGTTTGAATTGCAGGTCGAGGAAGTCACTGAAGGCTTGGCCGACATTGGGCAGCGATACCCGGTCCTGCGGGCGTTTTGGCCCCGCCAGGCTGGCCTCGACGCTGCCCATGTCCAAGGCCAGGCTGTCGGTGAACACGGGCTCCTGGCCGGCGTTGCGCCACAGCCCCTGGGCCTTGGTGTAAGCCTCGACCAATTTGACGGTTTCAGCCGGGCGACCGGATAGACGCAGGTAGTCCAACGTCACGTCGTCCACCGGGAAAAAGCCGCAGGTGGCGCCGTATTCCGGGGCCATATTGGCGATGGTGGCGCGGTCCGCCAGGGGCAGGTCGGCCAGGCCGTCGCCGTAGAATTCGACGAATTTGCCCACCACGCCTTTTTTACGCAGCATCTGGGTAACGGTCAGCACCAGGTCGGTGGCGGTAATGCCTTCTTTCAGCTTGCCAGTGAGCTTGAAGCCGATCACTTCCGGGATCAGCATCGATACCGGCTGCCCGAGCATCGCGGCTTCCGCTTCGATACCGCCCACGCCCCAGCCCAATACGCCAAGGCCGTTGATCATGGTGGTGTGGGAGTCAGTCCCGACCAGGGTGTCGGGGAACGCATAGGTACGGCCGTCTTCGTCCTTGGTCCACACGGTGCGGCCAAGGTATTCGAGGTTGACCTGATGGCAGATGCCGGTGCCCGGCGGCACCACGCTGAAGTTGTCGAAGGCGCTCTGGCCCCAGCGCAGGAAGGCATAGCGTTCGCCGTTGCGCTGCATTTCGATGTCGACGTTCTGTTCGAAGGCACGGGTAGTGCCAAACTTGTCGACCATCACCGAGTGGTCGATGACCAGGTCCACGGGGGAGAGCGGGTTGATACGTTGCGGGTCGCCACCGGCCTTGGCCACGGCAGCGCGCATGGCGGCGAGGTCGACCACGGCGGGAACGCCGGTAAAGTCTTGCATCAATACCCGGGCCGGGCGGTACTGGATCTCTCGGTCGGACTGGCGCTCTTTGAGCCAGGCAGCGATGGCCTTGAGGTCGGTGCCGGTGACGGTCTTGTCGTCTTCCCAGCGCAGCAGGTTTTCCAGCAGCACTTTGAGGGACATCGGCAGCTTATCCAGGTCGCCCAGGCTCTTGGCGGCTTCGGGCAGGCTGAAATAGTGATAAGTCTTATCGTCGATTTGCAGGGTTTTAAGGGTTCTCAGGCTATCAAGGGATGACATTACATGACTCCTTATGGTCCGCACGGCTACGGACCTGACGGGACTAACAGAGCTATCAAACTAGCCCTGTTTTCAGTAGCTGGCTAATTACTGGACTCTATGGACAGAACCAAGGTTCCGAACTCGGCTATCATGCGCGCGTTTTCATGACAGGCATTGCGATAGCGCAAGTCAGTTGATTCACCAGGAGAGTCGATGAACACCCTTTTTATGCACTGCCGTCCGGGGTTTGAGGGCGAAGTCTGTTCCGAGATCGCGGAGCACGCCGCACGCCTGAATGTTTCGGGCTACGCCAAGGCCAAGACCGGCAGCGCCTGCGCCGAATTTGTCTGCACCGAAGAAGACGGCGCCCAGCGCCTGATGCACGGCCAGCGTTTTGCCGAGCTGATCTTCCCCAGGCAGTGGGCGCGCGGGGTATTTATCGATTTGCCGGAAACCGATCGCATCAGCGTGATCCTCTCGCACCTGCGCGATTTCCCGGTGTGCGGCAGTGTGTGGCTGGAGATGGTCGATACCAACGATGGCAAGGAACTCTCGAACTTCTGCAAGAAATTCGAAGTGCACCTGCGCAAAGCCCTGTTGGGGGCCGGCAAGCTGGTGGACGACCCGAGCAAGCCGCGCCTGCTGCTGACCTTCAAGAGCGGCCGCGAAGTGTTCATGGGCCTGGCCGAGTCGAACAACTCGGCAATGTGGCCGATGGGCATCCCGCGCCTGAAATTCCCGCGTGACGCGCCCAGCCGCTCGACCCTGAAGCTGGAAGAGGCCTGGCACCACTTTATCCCCCGCGACCAGTGGGATGAGCGCCTGCATGGCGACATGACCGGTGTCGACCTCGGTGCCGCCCCCGGTGGCTGGACCTGGCAACTGGTGAACCGTGGCATGCTGGTGACCGCCATCGACAACGGCCCCATGGCCGAAAGCCTGATGGACACCGGCCTGGTGCAACACCTGATGGCTGACGGCTTCACTTTCGTGCCCAAGCAGCCCGTGGATTGGATGGTGTGCGACATCGTCGAGAAGCCGGCGCGTAACGCCGCGCTGCTGGAAACCTGGATCGGCGAAGGCTATTGCCGTGAGGCCGTGGTGAACCTGAAGTTGCCGATGAAGCAGCGTTACGCCGAGGTGAAGCGCCTGCTCGAACGCATCGAAGAGGGCTTCAAGGCGCGTGGTATTCGGGTGGAGATCGGCTGCAAGCAGCTGTACCACGACCGTGAAGAAGTGACCTGCCACCTGCGTCGGTTGGTGGATGTGAAGAAAACCAAGGCCCGCTAAACTGAGCGCCGGTTTCAGGAGTAGACAATGAGCGATATTTTCGACACCGCCGTTGATGGCACCCTCGACGCAACGGGCCTCAACTGCCCGGAGCCGGTGATGATGCTGCACCAGCACATCCGCGACCTGCCGCCTGGCGGCTTGCTCAAGGTGATCGCCACCGACCCGTCGACCCGCCGCGATATTCCCAAGTTCTGCGTATTTCTCGACCATGAACTGGTGGAGCAGCAGGAACGGGCCGGGACCTACCTGTACTGGATTCGCAAAAAGGTTGATTAAGCCCGTGCCTTGTCCAGGCGAATGCGCCGCCGCGCGCTGCGGGCCAGGCGCACCACCAGCATCCCCGCCGCGCAGCTGAGGCCGACGATCAGCCCCTGCCACAAGCCGCTGGGGCCGTTGGGCGCGCCCAGCCATTCGGTCAGCCCGAGGGCATAGCCGACCGGCAGGCCCACGCCCCAATAGGCAAACAACGTCAGCACCATGGTCACCCGCGTGTCCTGATACCCACGCAGGGCACCGGCGGCGGTGACCTGGATCGCATCGGAAAACTGGAACAGCGCGGCAAACACGATCAGCATCGATGCCACCTGTACCACCCGTGGGTCCGCTGTATAGATCGTGGCGATCTGCTCGCGAAACAGCAGCATCAGGCTGCACGACAGGCAGGCATAGGCCAGCGCAGTGCCCATGCCGACCCCGGCCGCGAAGCGTGCCTCTCGCGGTTCCCCGCGCCCCAGGGCCTGGCCGACGCGCACGGTGACCGCCATGCTCAGGGAGTAGGGGATCATGAACACCAGCGAACTGAAGTTCAGCGCGATCTGGTGCCCGGCCACCACGGTGGCGCCGAGGCTACCGATCAACAGGGCGATCACCGCGAAGATGCTCGATTCGGCAAAGATCGCAATACCGATCGGCAGGCCGATGGCCAGTACGCGCTTGATCACCGCCCACTGCGGCCAGTCGAAACGCTTGAACAACTCGCTGCTCTGATAGGCCGGCGCCCAACGGGTCCAGGCCGCCATGCCGAGCATCATTACCCACATCACGATTGCCGTGGCCCAGCCACAGCCGACGCCACCCATGGCCGGCACGCCGAAATGGCCGTAGATGAACACGTAGTTCAGCGGAATATTCAGCGCCAGCCCGCACAGGCCCATGACCATGCTGGGGCGCGTTCGGCCCAGGCCATCGCTGAAGCAGCGCAGCACGTAGTACAGCGCGACCGCTGGCATGCCCGAGGCGATGCCATGCAGGTACCCCATGCACGGCTTGATCAGCGCGGGGTCGACGTTCATCGCGTGCAGGATCGGTTCGGCGCTGATCAGCATCAGCAACGCGGTCAAGCCGACTATCAGCCCCAGCCACAATGATTGGCGCACCAGCGGGCCGATTTCCCGGAACGTGCCCGCGCCGAAGCGCTGGGCGACTTTGGGCGTGGTGGCCAGCAGGGTGCCGGTCATCAGCAGGAACACCGGAATCCAGATCGAGTTACCCAGGGCCACGGCCGCCAGGTCCATCGGGCTGACACGCCCGGCCATTACCGCATCGACAAAGCCCATGGCAGTGGTTGCCAGTTGGCCGATCATGATCGGCAGGGCCAGAGTCAGCAGGCTGCGCACCTCGCGGTTGATGCGGGCGGGGCGTGTGAGGGGGGCGGTGATGGCAGCGTTCACGTACGGGGTGTCCAGGAAAGAGCACAGGACGGCGGATTCTACGCCTTGACGCGATAGTCAGGAAAAAACCTGTGTTAGGGATTTGTAAACGATCCTCCAGGCACTCTTCACTCCTGGGATCCACGGTGTGACACCGAGCGCATCCCTGTACACTGCTGATCCGCGAAAGGAGCCTGCCATGCTGATTGTTGCCGACGAAAATATCCCGCTGCTCGATGCCTTCTTCGAAGGGTTTGGCGAAATTCGCCGGGTACCCGGGCGCTCCATTGACCGTGCCACGGTCGAGCAGGCCGATGTGCTGCTGGTACGTTCGGTCACCAACGTCAACCGCGCCTTGCTCGAAGGTTCGGCGGTGCGTTTTGTCGGCACCTGCACCATCGGCACCGACCACCTGGACCTCGATTACTTCAAGCAGGCCGCGATCCAGTGGTCCAGCGCCCCCGGCTGCAATGCTCGCGGCGTGGTGGACTACGTCCTTGGCAGCCTGCAAACCCTGGCCGAGATCGAAGGCGCCGACCTCAATCAACGCACCTACGGTGTGGTGGGTGCCGGTGAAGTCGGCGGTCGCCTGGTCAAGGTGCTCAAGGGCCTGGGCTGGAACGTGCTGGTGTGCGATCCGCCGCGGCAGATCGCCGAGGACGGTGACTACGTCAGCCTGGAACAGATCATCGAACAGTGCGACGTGATCAGCCTGCACACGCCACTGACCAAGTCCGGCAACGGTTCCACCTGGCACCTGCTGGACCGCCAGCGGCTCAACCGCCTCAAGCCTGGCACCTGGCTGATCAATGCCAGCCGTGGCCCGGTGGTCGACAACGCAGCCCTGCGCGACGTGCTGCTTGAACGCGAGGACCTGCAAGCGGTGCTGGATGTATGGGAGGGCGAGCCGGAAGTGGACGTCGACCTGGCTGACCTCTGCGTGCTGGCTACGCCGCATATCGCCGGCTACAGCCTGGATGGCAAGCAGCGTGGCACGGCGCAGATCTACCAGGCGTTCTGTGCGCATCTGGGCCAGGAAGCGAGCATTCAACTCAGCGATTTGCTGCCGCCGCCCTGGCTGGCCGAGGTGCACTTGAATGCATCGACCGATCCCGCCTGGGCTTTGGCGACGTTATGCCGCAGCGTGTATGACCCGCGTCGGGACGACGCAGATTTCCGGCGTAGCCTCGTAGGAACCGTCGAGGAGCAGCGCAAGGCATTCGACCTGTTGCGCAAGCACTACCCTGAGCGTCGCGAGATTGACGGCTTGAAGGTGCGCATCAACGGGGAGTCGGCGGTGTTGGCGAATATCGTCCAGGCATTGGGCGCAAGCGCCCTGTAGGAACGCTATTACTGTGGCGAGGGCGCTTGCTCCCGTTGAACTGCGCAGCCGTCCCATTGTTTGGGGCCACTTCGCGGCTCAATGGGAGCCAGCAGCCTGGCCACAAAAAAAACCGGCCACCAGGACCGGTTTTGAAAGAGTTCAGGCGCTTCAGCCTTGCTGCGCAGGCTTGACCAGGCGTTGTTCCAACTCGCGGCACGCTTGCTGGATCATCTCTTCGGTAATCTGCACTTCGTGGCCCTTGGCGTCGATGTACGAGCAAGGCAACTGCTGCGGTTGGCGGATCACTTCAATCTTGGCATCGCTGCTATTTTGCAAGGTCATAGCCTGTCTCCTCATCAGGTTGTGTACCTACTGTAAAACCCCCGCGTGACCGCGCTATTACAACTCCTTGCACAATCACCGGTTCGAGCCCCCAGTCCAGCAGAAACCTCCGCGGATTTCCAGCGGGACGTTAGACCGATAGCCTCTAGGCATCAGTATCGGTGGGCATAATTAATCTGACTCATTGCTGTTACGAAAGTTGTTATTTGCCCAAGTTCCCCCCATGTGGTGTACACGTTCCTCAACGGTGATGCCCTCCATGTTCTCAGTCCGACAGCGCCGCGCGATTCGCCTGGCCAGCCGCTTTATCGCGCCCTACCGCTGGCAGGCCCTCGGTGCCCTGTTGGCGCTGATCGTTACCGCCGGCATCACTTTGTCCATGGGGCAGGGCATTCGCCTGCTGGTGGATCAGGGCTTCATGACCCAGTCGCCACACCTGCTCAACCAGTCCATCGGGCTGTTCATGATTCTGGTGCTGGGCCTGGCGGTGGGTACGTTTGCACGCTTCTACCTGGTGTCGTGGATCGGCGAGCGGGTGGTGGCCGATATTCGTCGCCAGGTGTTCAATCACTTGATCTACCTGCACCCCGGCTTCTATGAAAACAACCGCAGTTCGGAAATACAGTCGCGACTCACCACCGACACCACCTTACTGCAATCGGTGATCGGCTCGTCGCTGTCACTGTTCCTGCGCAATGGGTTGATGGTCATCGGCGGCATCGTGTTGTTGTTCATCACCAACCCCAAGCTCACCAGCATCGTTGTGGTCGCACTGCCGTTGGTGCTGGCGCCGATCCTGATCTTTGGCCGCCGCGTACGCAGCCTCTCGCGCCTGAGCCAGGACCGCATCGCCGATGTAGGCAGTTATGTGTCCGAGACCCTCGGCCAGATCAAGACCGTACAGGCCTATAACCACCAGGTGCAGGACGAACGACGCTTTGCCGTGACCGTCGAGGAAGCGTTCAACACCGCACGCAAACGCATCGCCCAACGCGCCTGGTTGATCACCCTGGTGATCATGCTGGTGCTGGGGGCCGTGGGCGTGATGTTGTGGGTCGGCGGCATGGACGTGATCAGTGGGCGCATTTCCGGCGGCGAGCTGGCGGCGTTCGTGTTCTACAGCCTGATTGTGGGCAGCGCCGTCGGCACCCTCAGCGAAGTGCTCGGCGAACTGCAGCGCGCTGCCGGTGCGGCGGAGCGAATCGGCGAGTTGTTGCAGTCGAGCAACGATATCCAGGCTCCCGCCACCGGCACGGTGCACTTGCCGGCGCGGGTCAGCGGCCGTATGGAACTGCAAGACCTGCGCTTTTCCTACCCCTCGCGGCCGGACAGCTACGCCATCGACGGGTTGAGCCTGACCATCAACCCCGGTGAAACCCTGGCGCTGGTGGGGCCGTCCGGTGCCGGCAAGTCGACGATTTTCGATCTGTTGCTGCGCTTTTACGACCCCCAACAAGGCCGCATCCTGCTCGAAGGCCGCCCCTTGACCGAGCTGGACCCGCTGGACCTGCGCCGCCACTTCGCCCTGGTGTCGCAAAGCCCGGCGCTGTTCTTCGGCAGCGTCGAGGAGAACATCCGCTACGGCAACCCGGCGGCGACCCGTGAACAGGTCGAAGCCGCGGCCCGTATTGCCCACGCCCATGATTTCATCCTGCAAATGCCCGACGGCTACCAGACCCACCTCGGCGACGGCGGCATGGGCCTTTCCGGCGGCCAACGACAACGCCTGGCCATCGCCCGCGCATTGCTGGTGGACGCGCCGATCCTGCTGCTGGACGAAGCCACCAGCGCCCTCGATGCGCAGAGTGAACACCTGATCCAGCAGGCGTTGCCGCAATTGATGCAGGGCCGTACCACGCTGGTGATCGCGCATCGCCTGGCCACGGTGAAGAACGCCGATCGGATTGCGGTGATGGACCAGGGCAAGCTGGTAGCGGTGGGTACGCATCAGCAGTTGATTGCGAACAATCCGCTGTATGCGCGGTTGGCGGCGTTGCAGTTCAGTGACGCCGTAGAGGTCGCAAAAAACCAGGCCTAGCGTGATTGTTGTGGAGAGGGGGGGGGCAGGCCTGTTGTGGCAACCGGGCTTGTTGTAGCGAGCGTGCTTGTTGTGGCGAGCGGGCTTGCCCCGCGTTGGGCTGCGAAGCGGCCCCAATAAGGCCACCGCGTTTATCCAGGCATTTTAAATCGACAGGTTTTGGGGCTGCTTCGCAGCCCAACGCGGGGCAAGCCCGCTCGCCACAACAAGCCTGCTGGCCACAACCCGCCGTGCTAGCCACTACAAAGCCCGCTCGCCACAGGCTTTTCGTCAGCCATTGTCACTGATCATCAAAATACCGCTCATGCCAATCCACCAGCGGCTGTGGTGAGTTGAGCTTCTGTCCGTAGATCACCGAATAAGACAGCACGTTCTGTACATATTGACGGGTTTCATCGAACGGAATGCTTTCCACCCACACGTCGAAACTCAGGTGGTCGGCGCCGCGCAGCCATTGACGCACGCGGCCGGGGCCGGCGTTGTAGGCGGCGGAGGCGAGCACGCGGTTGCCGTTGAACTGGCTGTGTACCTGGCTGAGGTAGGCCGCGCCGAGCTGGATGTTTTTATCCGGGTCCAGTACCTGGGCGGGTGAGGCCAGGGGGATACTGAACTTGCGCGCGGTGTCCTTGGCGGTGCCGGGCATCAGTTGCATCAGGCCGCTGGCACCGACGCCGGAGCGGGCGTCGTCCATGAAGGCGCTTTCCTGGCGGGTGATAGCGAACACCCAGCTCGAATGCAGGCCGCGTACCTTGGCTTCGCGCACCAGGGTGTCGCGGTGGGCCATCGGGAAGCGGATGTCCAGGTCGTCCCAGTACTGAGCCTGGCTGATGGTGCGAATCGCCGGGAAGTACCACTTCATGTCATAGGCCAGCTTGGCCTGGGCGACCATTTCGTCACGGTCAAAGTGACGGCTGACGTGGTACCACTCGCGGCGACCGTCCACCACCTGGCCACGGGCATAGAACTCGAGGGCACGGCGCACGCCGGGGGTGTTGCGCACCTTGTTGATCAGCGCCTGGCTCATCAACAGCGGCTTGTTGATCAACTGGTACGGCGCCTTGGAGCGGTCAGCGGCGAGGAAACCGTAGAAATCCCGCTCCCTCGCCAGGTTCTTGTACAGCACCAGGGCTTGCGGGTTTTTCGGCTCGGCCAGTTCCAGGCTGCGGGCCTGCCAGTAGCGCCAGCGATTGGTGGTGGCCAGGTCTTGTGGGAGTTTTCGCGTCAACTGATAGGCATCTTCCCAGCGGGCCAGGCGCAGCAGCAGGCGCAGGCGCCATTCGGACACGGTGTTGTCGCGCAGTTCGGGGTCGTACTTGGTCATCACCTCAAGGGCGCGGGGATCGAAGCGCTTGGCCAGGGTCAGGCCGATTTCACGAGCGATCGCCACTTTTTCGTCACGGGAGAAGTGCATGCTGCTGGCGTAGCCGTCGAGCAGGGCCATGGCCTTGTCCGGGTCCTGGCGAGCCAGGCGGCGCAGGCCCAGGCCCACGGCGTCAGACATGGCTTCGGTGGCCGGCAGGAAGCGCGAAGGATCACTGAGCATGTCGGGCTTTTGCGCCACGTCGACCATCAGGCGGCCTTGGGCGCCGAGGGTCGGCAGGGTTTTCACCAGGCTGTTGGCCAGCGCGTAGTTGCGCGCTTCGGCAGCGAGCTTGGCGCGGTCCCAGATTTTTTGCTCGGTGAGCTGGCCGTCGGCGGCCCATTGACTAAAGGTGGCATCGCACGCGGCGGGCTGGGATTTGCCGGTCATCCACAGTTTTTCGGTGGTCTTGTAGCCTTCGGCTTTCAAATTGTGGGTGAGCTGGAACTGGCCATGCAGGCAGTCCAATTCAACGAAATTGAGCTTGGCATCGTAGTACTTTTCAAAGGTCTGCCAATCACCACGATCGGCCAGCCAGCGCAACCAGCGCAGTTTCATCCAGTTGGCCTGGGGCAGGTCGCCGTTTTTCGCAAGGAACTGTTCGATTTCCTCGTTGCTGGCGGTCTTCAGGCGGGCGGTCAGCTCGTCGTACGCCAGGTAGGGCGTCAGCGGGTAGTCGGCCAGGGCCTGGCTGTATTGCATGTAGGGGCCGGTATCGCCCTTGGCCAGTGCACGCTTGGCTTCATCGTAATATTGACGTTGAGTGGTGAGGTCCACGGCCTGCGCGGATTGAACGGCAGTGGCGGAAAGAAGCAGACAAGATAAAAAGTTGAAAAGGCGACTGCGCATGAGACGTCCGTGCAGAGAAATCACGACTAGCGCCGGCACCGCCGACACTGATTGCCCCTAGCTTAGCCTTTTGCCAGCGGCCGGTGAAAGCTTTGCCGGCCGGTTGGTTGAAGATCGCCGGAAATGTCCTACAGAACGTATCAGCAGAGAAAATGGCGACCGCATCCAGCCCTCAAGTCAGGTAGAATGCGCGCCCAGTTTTTGGAGAAGCGTATGACCCTGCTCAAATTCAGCGATGTGTCCCTTGCTTTCGGCGCTATGCCGTTGTTGGACAAGGTGTCCTGGCAGATCGCCCGTGGTGAGCGGGTGTGCATCATCGGCCGCAACGGCACCGGCAAGTCCAGCATGATGAAGCTGGTAAAAGGCGACCAGAAGCCCGACGACGGCTCTGTGTGGCGTGCCCCGGGCCTCAAGATCGGCGAATTGCCGCAAGAATTGCCGGTGGCCGACGGACGGACCGTGTTCGACGTGGTTGCCGAAGGCCTGGACGGCGTTGGTGAGTTGCTTGCGCAGTACCACCACCTGGCGCAGAACTGCGTCACCGAAGAAGACCTGGACAAGCTGATGCACGTCCAGCAAGACCTCGAAGCCCGCGACGGCTGGCGCCTGCAGCAACTGGTGGACAGTACCCTGAGCCGCCTGCAACTGCCGGCCGACAAGACCCTCGCCGAATTGTCCGGCGGCTGGCGTCGCCGGGTGTTGCTGGCCCAGGCGCTGGTGTCCGAGCCGGACCTGCTGCTGCTCGACGAACCGACCAACCACCTGGACATCGGCGCCATCGCCTGGCTGGAAGAAGCCCTCAAGGATTTCCAGGGTGCCGTGCTGTTCATCACGCACGACCGTTCCTTCCTGCAAAACCTCGCCACGCGCATCCTCGAACTGGACCGTGGTGGCCTGATCGACTGGAACGGCGACTACGCCAGCTTCCTGGTGCACAAGGAAGCCGCACTGTCCGCCGAAGAAACCGCCAACGCCCTGTTCGACAAGAAACTGGCCCAGGAAGAAGTCTGGATCCGCCAGGGCATCAAGGCGCGCCGTACCCGTAACGAAGGCCGCGTACGTGCCCTGAAAGCCCTGCGCGTCGAGCGCAGCGAACGCCGCGAGCGCACCGGCAAGGCCAATATCCAGCTGGATACCGCCGACAAGTCGGGCAAGCAAGTGATGGTGCTGGAAAACGTCAGCTTCCATCACCCGGACGGTCCGTTCCTGATCAAGGACTTCTCCATGGTCCTGCAACGCGGCGACCGTATCGGCCTGCTGGGCGCCAACGGTACCGGCAAGACCACCTTGCTCAAGCTGATGCTCAACGGCCTGCAACCGACCAGCGGCACCGTGGAAGAGGGCACCCGCATCGACGTGGCCTACTTCGATCAGTTGCGTCACCAGCTGGACCTGGAAAAGACCGTGATCGACAACGTTGCCGAAGGTCGCGACTTTATCGACATCGACGGCCAGAGTCGCCACGTGCTGAGCTACCTGGGCGACTTCCTGTTCAGCCCGCAGCGTGCCCGCACACCCGTCAAGGCCTTGTCCGGTGGTGAGCGCGCGCGCCTGCTGCTGGCCAAGCTGTTCAGCAAGCCGGCCAACCTGCTGGTACTCGACGAACCGACCAACGACCTCGATGTGGAAACCCTCGAACTGCTGGAAGAGGTCTTGCTGACCTTCAACGGCACTGTGCTGATGGTCAGCCACGACCGGGCATTCCTCGACAACGTGGTCACCAGTACCCTGGTCTTCGAAGGGGAAGGCAAGGTGCGTGAGTACGTCGGTGGTTACCAGGACTGGCTGCGTCAGGGCGGTTCACCGCGCCTGCTGGGCGTGACCGAGAGCAAGTCCGGCAAGGCCGACCTGACCTCCGCCGTTGTCGCCCCGGTGGCCGCTGCCCCGGCCCAGGAAGCTGCCCCGGCGGCCAAGAAGAAGCTCAGCTACAAGCTTCAGCGTGAGCTGGAAGCCTTGCCGGGTGATATCGAGGCCAAGGAGCAACAGATCGCGGCTGTGGAAGCGCAAATGGCCGACGCGGGTTTCTACCTGCGCCCGGCGGCGGAAACCGCCAAGGTCATCGCTTCCCTGGAGACGTTGAACCAGGAGCTGGAAGCGCTGGTTGAGCGTTGGGCTGAGTTGGATGCCTGACTGATCCAGATGCATTAAAAAACCCGGTGTTCATTTGGATGAACACCGGGTTTTTCATATGAAATGCGATTCAAAATGTGGGAGGGGGCTTACGAGCTTTTGACCAGCCTTACCGCCAGGACGTCGCACGGCGCGCCATGCAGCACGTCATTGGCCGTGGAGCCCAGCAACAGCGCCAAACCATGACGGCCATGGCTACCGACCACGATCAGGTCACAACCCTTTTCTTTGGCCAGGTGGTGGATTTCCTGGCGAGGTTGGCCGTAGGTCAGGTGGCAGTCTTCCTTTTTCAGGTGCGGGTACTTGAGAATCAAACGGTCCAGACGCTCCTTGGCCTGGTCGAATTGTTGTTGCTGCAATTGG
Organism: Pseudomonas sp. MPR-R2A5; assembly: GCF_058793055.1. Lineage (NCBI taxonomy): Bacteria > Pseudomonadati > Pseudomonadota > Gammaproteobacteria > Pseudomonadales > Pseudomonadaceae > Pseudomonas > Pseudomonas sp. MPR-R2A5. The sequence goes on along the minus strand of NZ_JBXAFK010000039.1, from coordinate 34,109 downwards.
GAAAGGTCCATCGGCACGTCACCGCCAAAGGCCATGGCCATGGGCTCGACGATATGCACCAGCGACAGTACGGCACCATTGGCCAATGCGGATTCCTGCGCGCGCTTGATCACTGGATCGCACTCTTCGGTCAGATCGACAGCGACCAGAATATGTTGGTAGGGCATGAGGCGTTCCTCTAGGGGGACTGCAATAGATTCAGTATGGCTGCTTTCAAGCGGATAGGGTTGCGTGAGATCAAATCCGCTCATCTAGAAATTCGGGAGTACACATATGACGGTCTGGATAGTGGTGTCAATCCTTGTGGTGGTTCTGAGCCCCCTGGCATGGCTGCGCCCGTCGCGCCACCAGAGCGGGCGCATGGCCCTGCGCATGGAGGCGCGACGCATCGGCCTGGCCATGCAACTGGCACCTCAGGAGTGGCCGCACTGGCTCAAGCAGGAGCCGCCGAGCCCTTGCGCGCAGTACCACCGGCCGCGACGTGGCCGTACGCCAGACACCTGGAGTTACTGGCAGCTGGAGCCGGGTGTGTGGGTCAATCAGTGGCAGGAGGTGTGCGTCGATGAGAAGCTGTTGCCGCATTTCGCAACGCTGCCGGCCAACGTCTATAAAGTCGAGGCGGATCGTCAGATGGTCACTTTGTACTGGGGTGAGAAGGGCGAGGCGAGTGACTTGCAGGCCATTGATAAAGTGCTCAAGGCCCTGGCATGAGGCCTTCGGGTAAACCATAGGCAATAAAAAGCCCGACATCATCATCGGGCTGGAGTTGGCCAGGCAGGCCGGTAAATCTGTGTTTCATGCGTCGGATGTTCATCCAGGCGCGTTACGGTTGTCGCTAGCCTAGCGGCATATCCCGATCTGTACAGCGTTTTCCCGCACTTTTTTGATTATTGATTTCGTGAATATTGAAATATTGACGAGGCGCAGGCCTGGGGCGGGGGTTCTGAAATGACTGGAAAGTCGCGTTTTTCCTAGCCTTTCGAGCGATTGACAATTGCCTGGAATTGGATGAAGGTGACGTACCCAAATCAAACGGGCGTATGAATTGAGCGTTTGTCTGTCAGACGTCTCATACAGAATCCCGACTATCGCATTGGCGGGTGTGCCTGGCGCATTGGGGTGAGCATTGACGAAATGATCAATGTCTAACCAGAGGCCAGCGTCCGGTGTGTACTGTTCAGCTTCCATATCGTGGAGATCAGTTGATGATTTACGAAGGTAAAGCCATCACGGTTAAGGCTCTTGAAAGTGGCATCGTCGAATTGAAATTCGACCTCAAGGGTGAGTCCGTCAACAAGTTCAACCGTCTAACCCTGAACGAACTGCGTCAGGCCGTAGACACCATCAAAGCAGATGCTTCGGTCAAGGGCGTGATCGTCTCCAGCGGCAAGGACGTGTTTATCGTCGGCGCTGACATCACCGAATTCGTCGACAACTTCAAGCTGCCCGATGCCGAGCTGGTGGCTGGCAACCTCGAAGCCAACAAGATTTTCAGCGATTTCGAAGACCTCAACGTGCCGACCGTTGCCGCCATCAATGGCATCGCCTTGGGCGGCGGCTTGGAAATGTGCCTGGCCGCAGACTTCCGCGTCATGTCGGCCACTGCCAAGATCGGTCTGCCTGAAGTCAAGCTGGGCATCTACCCAGGCTTCGGCGGTACCGTGCGTCTGCCGCGCCTGATCGGTGCCGACAACGCCATCGAGTGGATCGCCGCCGGTAAGGAAAATAAAGCTGAAGACGCGCTGAAAGTCGGTGCCGTCGACGCTGTGGTTGCCCCGGACAAACTGGCCGAAGCTGCACTGAACCTGATCAAAGGCGCCATCAGCGGCGAATTTGACTACAAGGCCAAGCGTCAGCCAAAGCTGGAAAAACTCAAGCTCAACGCCATCGAACAAATGATGTCGTTCGAAACCGCCAAGGGTTTCGTGGCCGGCCAGGCCGGTCCGAACTACCCGGCGCCGGTTGAAGCGATCAAGACCATCCAGAAGGCCGCGAACTTCGGTCGCGACAAAGCCCTGGAAGTGGAAGCGGCGGGTTTCGTCAAACTGGCCAAGACCTCTGCTGCCCAGAGCCTGATCGGCCTGTTCCTGAACGATCAGGAACTGAAGAAAAAGGCCAAGGCCTACGACGAAATCGCCAAGGACGTGAAACAGGCAGCCGTACTCGGTGCCGGCATCATGGGTGGCGGTATCGCCTATCAGTCGGCGTCCAAAGGCACGCCGATCCTGATGAAAGACATCAACGAACACGGTATCGAGCAGGGCCTGGCGGAAGCCGCCAAGCTGCTGGTGGGCCGCGTTGATAAAGGTCGCATGACCGCTGCGAAAATGGCTGAAGTGCTTAACGGCATTCGTCCTACGCTGTCCTACGGCGATTTCGGCCATGTCGACCTGGTGGTCGAAGCGGTTGTCGAGAACCCGAAGGTCAAGCAAGCCGTACTGGCTGAAGTGGAAGCGCAGGTCAAAGACGACACCATCCTGGCGTCCAACACCTCGACGATCTCCATCTCGCTGCTGGCCAAGGCGCTCAAGCGTCCGGAAAACTTCGTCGGCATGCACTTCTTTAACCCGGTGCACATGATGCCGCTGGTGGAAGTGATCCGTGGCGAGAAGTCCAGCGAGTTGGCCATCGCCACCACCGTTGCCTACGCCAAGAAAATGGGCAAGAACCCGATCGTGGTCAATGATTGCCCGGGCTTCTTGGTCAACCGCGTGCTGTTCCCGTACTTCGGCGGTTTCGCCAAGCTGGTCAGCGCCGGTGTGGACTTCGTGCGCATCGACAAGGTCATGGAAAAATTCGGCTGGCCCATGGGCCCGGCGTACCTGATGGACGTCGTCGGCATCGACACCGGCCACCACGGCCGCGACGTGATGGCTGAAGGCTTCCCGGACCGTATGAAAGACGACCGGCGCTCGGCGATCGACGCGCTCTACGAGGCCAAGCGCCTGGGTCAGAAAAACGGCAAGGGCTTCTACGCCTACGAGACCGACAAGAAGGGCAAGCAGAAGAAGGTCGCTGACCCGTCGGTCCACGAGGTGCTTGCGCCGGTCATCTATGAACAGCGTGAGGTGTCCGACGAGGACATCGTCAACTGGATGATGATCGCCCTGTGCCTGGAGACCGTGCGTTGCCTGGAAGACGGCATCGTCGAGACCGCTGCCGAAGCCGATATGGGCCTGGTATACGGTATTGGTTTCCCTCCATTCCGTGGTGGTGCGCTGCGTTACATCGACTCGATCGGTGTAGCCGAATTCGTTGCCCTGGCTGATCAATACGCTGATTTGGGCCCGCTGTACCACCCGACCGCGAAGCTGCGTGAGATGGCCAGGAATGGCCAGAGCTTCTTCGGTTAAGTGCCCAGACGACTAGAGCGAGAATATTTATGAGCTTGAATCCAAGAGACGTCGTGATTGTCGACTTCGGTCGCACACCGATGGGCCGCTCCAAGGGCGGCATGCACCGCAACACCCGCGCTGAAGATATGTCGGCGCACCTGATCAGCAAATTGCTGGAGCGCAACGTCAAGGTCGACCCGAACGAAGTCGAAGACGTGATCTGGGGCTGCGTCAACCAGACCCTGGAGCAGGGCTGGAACATCGCGCGCATGGCGTCGCTGATGACCCAGATCCCGCATACGGCCGCCGGCCAGACCGTCAGCCGTTTGTGTGGCTCCTCGATGAGCGCCCTGCACACGGCCGCCCAGGCGATCATGACGGGTAATGGGGATGTGTTCGTGGTCGGTGGCGTGGAGCACATGGGCCACGTCAGCATGATGCACGGCGTCGATCCCAACCCACACATGTCGCTGTACGCGGCAAAAGCCTCGGGCATGATGGGCCTGACCGCGGAAATGCTCGGCAAGATGCACGGCATTACCCGTGAAGCCCAGGACGCGTTCGGCCTGCGCTCCCACCAGTTGGCCCACAAGGCAACGGTGGAAGGCAAGTTCAAGGATGAAATCATCCCGATGAACGGCTACGACGAGAACGGTTTCCTGAAACTGTTCGACTACGACGAAACCATTCGTCCGGACACCACCCTGGAAAGCCTGGCGGCCCTCAAGCCTGCCTTCAATCCGAAGGGCGGCACCGTGACGGCGGGTACTTCGTCGCAAATCACCGATGGTGCCTCGTGCATGATCGTGATGTCGGCGCAGCGTGCCCAGGACCTGGGTATCCAGCCGCTGGCGGTGATTCGTTCGATGGCCGTGGCGGGTGTGGACCCCGCAATCATGGGCTATGGTCCAGTACCGGCGACACAAAAAGCCTTGAAGCGTGCGGGCCTGACCATCTCCGATATCGACTTCTTCGAACTCAACGAAGCTTTCGCTGCACAGGCCCTGCCGGTGCTGAAAGATTTGAAAGTGCTCGACAAGATGAACGAGAAGGTTAACCTGCACGGCGGTGCGATTGCCCTGGGCCACCCATTCGGTTGCTCCGGTGCGCGTATTTCCGGCACTTTGCTTAACGTGATGAAGCAAAATGGCGGTAACCTCGGGGTTGCAACCATGTGCATTGGTCTTGGCCAAGGCATTTCCACCGTCTTCGAACGCGTCTAAGCGTTGAGTTGACGGAAGCCGGGGCCCAGTGCCCCGGTTTTTGTTTTTTGGAATTTTTAATATTTTTTTTCAACAAATTTTGTAAGGGGGCCAGAGCATGAAAGTCGAACCAGGGCTCTACCAACATTATAAAGGTCCGCAGTACCGCGTTTTCAGCGTGGCACGGCATTCCGAGACCGAAGAAGAAGTGGTGTTCTACCAAGCACTGTATGGCGATTACGGCTTTTGGGTGCGCCCCTTGAGCATGTTCCTCGAGACCGTCGAAGTTGACGGCGAGCAGGTCCCGCGCTTTGCTTTGGTCCAGGCCGAACCCAGTCTTTTTTCAGGGCAATAACGGCAGGCCGCGCAGAATGCTGCGCTTGACCTCACCTTGTTGCCACTATATATAGCGTTGCCGCGTCAGGCGCCAACTGCCTTTCACTTCTCGAATTCAGGAATTTTCCGATCCATGGGCAAATCGCTGGTCATTGTGGAATCCCCGGCTAAGGCCAAGACCATCAACAAGTACTTGGGCAACGAGTACGTGGTGAAGTCGAGTATCGGCCATATCCGAGACCTGCCCACCAGCGGTTCGGCTAGCGCCAGCAAGGAGCCTGCCGCCAAGCGCGGCAAGGCGGCCGCGGGCGAAGGTCCGGTGCTCAGCCCTAAAGAGAAAGCGCGCAAGCAGCTGGTCTCGCGCATGGGGGTGGATCCGGAACATGGCTGGAAGGCCAAGTACGAAATCCTTCCGGGCAAGGAAAAGGTCATCGAAGAGCTGCGTCGGCTCGCCAAGGATGCTGACACCATCTATCTCGCAACGGACTTGGACCGCGAAGGGGAAGCCATTGCCTGGCACCTGCGGGAAGCCATCGGCGGTGATGACAGCCGCTACAAGCGTGTGGTGTTCAACGAAATCACCAAGAAAGCCATCCAGGAAGCCTTCTCCAAGCCGGGCGAGCTGGACATTGACCGCGTCAACGCCCAGCAGGCCCGTCGTTTCCTCGACCGCGTCGTGGGCTACATGGTCTCGCCACTGCTGTGGGCCAAGATCGCCCGCGGCCTGTCCGCCGGCCGTGTGCAATCGGTAGCGGTCAAGCTGGTGGTGGAGCGTGAGCGTGAGATCCGTGCGTTCAACCCCGAAGAATACTGGGAAGTCCACGCCGACCTGGGCACTGCCAAGGGCGCCAACGTGCGCTTCGAAGTGGCCCGTGAGAAAGGCGAGGCGTTCAAGCCGCTGAACGAAGCCCAGGCCATGGCCGCGCTGGAAAAGCTCAAGGCTTCCAGCTACAGCATCGTCAAGCGCGAAGACAAACCGACCAGCAGCAAGCCGTCGGCACCGTTCATTACCTCTACCTTGCAACAGGCCGCGAGCAACCGCCTGGGCTTCGGGGTGAAGAAGACCATGATGATGGCCCAGCGTCTGTACGAAGCTGGCTACATCACCTATATGCGTACCGACTCCACCAACCTGTCGCAAGACGCGGTGGCCATGGCGCGCACTTATATTGAAAGTGAGTTCGGCAAGAAGTACCTGCCGGAGAAGCCGAACGTCTACAGCAGCAAAGAGGGCGCCCAGGAGGCTCACGAAGCGATTCGTCCTTCCGACGCCAACACCGAGCCAAGCAAGCTGAGCGGCATGGAACGCGACGCTGAGCGCCTCTACGAGCTGATCTGGCGCCAGTTCCTGGCCTGCCAGATGCTGCCGGCGCAATACCTGTCCACCACCGTCAGTGTGGGCGCTGGCGACTTCGAGCTGCGCGCCAAGGGCCGTATCCTCAAGTTCGACGGCTATACCCGCGTGATGCCGCAGATCGCCAAGCCGGGCGACGACGATGTACTGCCGGACATGGCCCAGGGCGATACGCTCAAGCTGATCAAGCTCGACCCGTCCCAGCACTTCACCAAGCCGCCGGCGCGTTATTCGGAAGCCAGCCTGGTGAAAGAGATGGAAAAACGCGGTATCGGTCGTCCTTCGACCTACGCCGCGATCATCTCGACGATCCAGGACCGTGGCTACGTTGCCCTGCACAACCGTCGTTTCTATTCGGAAAAGATGGGCGATATCGTCACCGAGCGTCTGTCCGAGAGTTTCTCCAACCTGATGGACTACGGCTTCACCGCCGGCATGGAAGAGAACCTCGATGACGTGGCCCAGGGCGAGCGCGACTGGAAAAACGTGCTGGACGAGTTCTACGGCGACTTCAAGAAGAAACTCGAAGTGGCAGAAAGCCCCGAGAGCGGCATGCGCGCCAACCAGCCGGTGATGACCGACATCCCGTGCCTGACCTGCGGCCGTCCGATGCAGATCCGTACCGCTTCCACCGGCGTTTTCCTCGGTTGCTCGGGTTACAGCCTGCCACCGAAAGAGCGCTGCAAGGCTACCGTCAACCTGGTGCCGGGAGATGAAATCGCCGCCGACGACGAGGGGGAGTCCGAATCGCTGGTACTGCGTGGCAAGCACCGCTGCCCGATCTGCAACACGGCGATGGATGCCTATCTGCTCGATGAGAAGCACAAGCTGCATATCTGCGGTAACAACCCGGATTGTGACGGCTATGAGATCGAAGAGGGCAGCTACCGCATCAAGGGCTACGAAGGCCCGAGCCTGGAATGCGACAAGTGCGGCAGTGAGATGCAGCTCAAGACCGGCCGCTTCGGCAAGTTCTTCGGTTGCACCAACCCGACGTGCAAGAACACCCGCAAACTGCTGAAAAGCGGTGATGCGGCGCCGCCGAAGATGGACCCGGTGAAGATGCCCGAACTCAAGTGCGAGAAGGTCAACGACACCTACATCCTGCGTGATGGTGCTTCGGGCCTGTTCCTGGCCGCCAGCCAGTTCCCGAAAAACCGCGAGACCCGTGCACCATTGGTGCTGGAAATCGTGCCGCACAAGGACGAGATCGATCCTAAGTACCACTTCCTGTGTGAGGCGCCGAAGAAGGACCCGGATGGTCGCCCAGCCGTGATCCGCTACAGCCGCAAGACCAAGGAGCAGTACGTGCAGTCCGAAGTGGACGGTAAGCCGACCGGTTGGAAGGCGTTCTACGACGGCGGTAAGTGGAAGGTTGAGGACAAGCGCCAGGGCGCTTGATCCTATACTCTGCTAACGCTAAAAGCCGTCTGTATAGACGGCTTTTGCTTGCTGCGGGATCGAGGAGGGTGCTTGGTCCTTACTCGCGAAGGTTGTTGATGATTACGCGAAAAACCTGATGCCGAACGGCGCTCTGAAGTTTTTCGCGAGCAAGCTCGCTCCTACATAGCCAGCATCACGCTTATTCGTTGTGGAGATTGCCGTTATGGCCAACGAACTCTATACCCGTACCAACCAGAAAATTTACTTTGCGGGTTTGTCCCTGGAAGCCCTTGGCCGTGCCGAGCAAGGCAAGGAGATGAACGCGATTGCGCTGGTTCAGGCTGGGCGTGAAGCCGCGTTGTTCCACTTGTATGGTGCGTTACTGGGCTTGTGTCATGAGATCGCGGGGTTCTACCGCTTGCCCCAGGCCGGTTCGCCCCGTGCGGAAATGATCATGAATCGTGAAGTGCTGGAAAGCATGGCGATCCCTGAACTGGCCGAGTTGGTGGAAATGGCCCAGAGCCCCGACAGCTGGGTCGCGCGTCTGCTCAAGGCCCATGCGGATATGTTTCAGCCGCCCCGTGTTCCCCATGTGCCCAAGGGCGATGTGACCCAGCCCTTGATCGTGGCGGTTGCGTTGGAGGAGGAAGAGCCCAAGCCTCTGAGTCGTGAAGAGTTGGAAGGCTGGCGTCAGGAGCTGAAAAAGATGGCGTTGCGCTTTCGTGAAGGTTTGAACGAGTGCTGAACGTTGGTCGGATTCGTATGACACCGTTCATCAAGCCGTAAAGAAACCTCTTCAGAACCTCAACGAAGCCGGGCGGATGACTGATATAATCCCGGCCTTTCGTGGAGAACAGACTTTTATGCCAACGTCCTTTCTGGAAATTGTTGAATTGCCTGACGGCCGAATCGAGCTGCGCCGGGCGGAGGACGAGGGTTCTCTGGTTATTCTGGATTTTTCCGAGGATGCCAAGGTGTTCCTGCAAGGCCAGCACGTGGAAGTGGCAAAAGCCATGTTGAGCGTCGGTGTTCAGATGGCAGGCCGCTTGGCAGAAGGCGAACCTGAGAAGGAAGACGGCCCACGGGTTCTTCACTGAGTCCTGTGAGGGTCGGGCTTGCTAGTGCAGGTGGGTTTGTCGTGGTGAGCGGACTTGCTGTGGCAGGTGGGTTTGCTGTGGCGAGCGGGCTTGCCCCGCGTTGGGCTGCGAAGCAGTCCTAAATAGATCAATGCGGTATATCAGGTATTCCACGGTGTCTGGTTTTGGGGCCGCTTCGCAGCCCAACGCGGGGCAAGCCCGCTCGCCACAGCAAACCCACCTGCCACAGCAAGCCCGCCTGCCACAACGAGTCCGCCTGCCACAACGAGCCCCTCCGCAGGCTCATCGCATTATCCCAATCGAATATTCAAGCTCTGAGCATCACCTGTGCGCGCAGCACTGATCAGCTGCTGCTTGGCGCTGGCATTCAATGGGTTCAGCCAGCTCACCACTGTATGGCTACGACCCAGGCGCAAGGCTTCGCAGGTCAACTGCTGGGCGCTTTGCGCGCCGCGCGGTTGCAGCAGCAGGATGCGCTCGCGGTTCAGGCCGGCGTCCCGCAGCCAGGCCTGGGTCAGGCTGGCAGGCGGGGCGATCAGTGTCAGCCAGCGCGCGTCCTGTTCCTCGCTCAGTTCGCGCAGGATTGGCGCCAGCAGGCTCAGGCAGCTCCCGGCAGCACCGCGCAACGACAATTCACTGAACGCCTCAGGCTCGGCGCTCCAGGGCGCCTCGACCGTTTCCTTGAGGAGGGGCGCAAGGGGTTGGGCCATGAAGGCCTCGAACAGCGACAGTTGTGTGTGTTGTGGGGTGTGCACGAGCTGCATGATGCCTCCTTTAGCGGCGAATGACGCCGACGCTCAGGCCTTCGATCACCAGGTCCTGGTCTTTCAGGTTCACTTCAATCGGGGCGAACTCAGGGTTCTCGGCTAACAGCCAGACCTTGCTGCCTTCGCGCTTGAAGCGTTTGACGGTGACTTCATCGCCGATGCGGGCCACCACGATCTGGCCGTTACGCGCTTCGCGGGTGGTATGGACGGCCAGCAGGTCACCGTCGAAAATGCCCACGTCCTTCATGCTCATGCCATGGACCCGCAACAGGTAGTCGGCGCGAGGATGGAAGAAGGTCGGGTTGATGTTGCAGGATTCCTCGACGTGCTGCTGCGCCAGGATCGGCGCACCGGCGGCGACGCGACCGATGATCGGCAGTGTCGATTCGTCGGCCTTGGCTTCGAAGCCAGGGATGCGAATGCCGCGCGAAGCGCCTGGGGTCATCTCGATCGCGCCCTTGCGAGCAAGGGCCTTGAGATGCTCTTCGGCGGCGTTGGGGGATTTGAATCCCAGTTCCAGCGCAATCTCCGCTCGCGTCGGCGGGTAGCCGTTGTCATCGAGGCAGCGCTTGATAAAAGCCAGAATCTCAGCTTGGCGTGGCGTCAGTTTTAGCATGTTGATCGCTCTGTCTTTTTATACAGTGACTGGGATTATATACAGTGAACTGCGCTTGGCAATCATCCTTTTCTGCCATGGCGCCGGACGGTCATTCGTCAGCCGTCCTACAAGGCATGGGTAGCGCTGCCTACAGACCTGGAAGGATGTGATTAAATAGCGCCGAAACAGATGACTGCCCGGCCGGAAAGCGAACCTGCAGGCTTGACAAGACACAACTTGAAACGTATGTTTCAAACAAGTGTTTGTCAGGCGGAGTAGCCATGGCCCAGTCGGAAACCGTTGAACGCATTCTCGATGCTGCCGAGCAGTTGTTCGCGGAAAAAGGATTTGCTGAAACTTCATTGCGGCTGATCACCAGCAAGGCCGGGGTCAACCTCGCCGCAGTGAACTACCATTTCGGCTCGAAAAAGGCCCTGATCCAGGCGGTGTTCTCGCGTTTCCTCGGGCCGTTCTGCGCCAGCCTGGACCGTGAGCTCGAACGACGCCAGGCCAAGGCCGATCCTAAGCCAAGCCTGGAAGACCTGCTGGAAATCCTCGTCGAACAAGCCTTGGTGGTTCAACCACGCAGTGGCAACGACTTGTCGATCTTCATGCGCCTGTTGGGCCTGGCGTTCAGTCAGAGCCAGGGCCACCTGCGCCGCTACCTTGAAGACATGTACGGCAAGGTGTTTCGTCGCTATATGTTGCTGGTCAACGAGGCGGCACCGCGCATCCCGCCGATCGAGCTGTTCTGGCGCGTACATTTCATGCTCGGTGCGGCGGCGTTCAGCATGTCCGGGATCAAGGCGTTGCGTGCGATTGCCGAGACCGACTTTGGCGTGAACACCTCGATCGAGCAGGTGATGCGCCTGATGGTGCCTTTTCTCGCCGCGGGCATGCGCGCCGAAAGCGGTGTCACCGATCCTGCCATGGTCGCCGCTCAATTGCGCCCGCGCAGCAAATCCATTCCCATCCCCGCCAAGGTTTGACCGCCCTGGGTGTGCGTGGCCGCTAGCATCCGCTAAGCTAGCCGCCCATGCCGAATTCAGCTATTTACACACAACCCGTTACTCCCGCCGCGTTGATCGCGCCGCGTGAGGGTAGCGGGTTGTGTGCGTTATTTAAGGAAGGTTTATGACTGCTGCCCTGCAAGGTTCTTTGATGGTCGACGTAGCCGGCACCTGGCTGACGGCCGAGGATCGCCACCTGCTGCGCCAGCCGGAGGTGGGCGGGTTGATCATTTTCGCGCGCAATATCGAGCATCCACGCCAGGTGCGAGAGCTGAGCGCGGCGATCCGTGCCGTGCGCCCGGACCTGCTGCTGGCGGTCGACCAGGAAGGGGGGCGCGTGCAGCGCCTGCGCCAAGGCTTCGTGCGCCTGCCGGCCATGCGTGCCCTGGCGGATAACCCCAACGCCGAGTACCTGGCCGAACAATGTGGCTGGATCATGGCCACTGAAGTACTGGCTGTCGGTCTTGATCTCAGCTTCGCCCCTGTGCTGGACCTGGACTACCAGCGCAGTGCCGTGGTCGGCACGCGCGCCTTCGAGGGTGACCCAGCGCATGCCGCGGTGCTTGCCGGTGCTTTTATCCGCGGTATGAACAGCGCCGGCATGGCCGCCACCGGCAAGCACTTCCCCGGTCACGGCTGGGCTGAAGCCGATTCCCATGTCGCCATTCCTACTGACGAGCGCAGCCTGGAGCAGATTCGCAGCCATGACCTGGTGCCCTTCGCACGCCTGAGCCAGCAGTTGGCGGCCGTGATGCCCGCCCATGTTATCTACCCGCAGGTTGACGCGCAGCCCGCTGGCTTCTCGCGTCGCTGGTTGCAGGACATCCTGCGCGGTGAGTTGCAGTTTGACGGGGTGATTTTCAGCGATGACTTGTCTATGGCCGGTGCCCATGTGGTGGGAGACGCTGCCAGCCGTATCGAGGCCGCGCTGACGGCGGGCTGCGATATGGGCCTGGTGTGTAACGATCGTGCGGCGGCTGAACTGGCGCTGAGTGCGGCCCAGCGGATGAAAGTCACGCCATCGCCGCGGATTGCACGGATGCGCGGGCAGGCGATGGCTTCGACGGAGTATAAGCAGGACCCGCGTTGGCTGGTGGCGCTCGGTGCGCTGCGGGATGCGCAGTTGATCGATTAAGTGTCGCGTCCATCGCGGGCGTGCTCGCGATGGCGCTCTTGCCGTCAGCGCTTCTCTTGCTTATTAGGCAGCGGTGCAAAGAGCGCCTCGATGTCGTCATTGCCCAACTGCCAATCCCCGGTCGTCCGACCGTCCAGCACGCCCGCCGCCAGGTCGGACTTTTCCTTCTGCAGATGCTGAATTTTCTCTTCCACCGTGCCGCGGGCAATCATCTTGTACACAAACACCGGCTTTTCCTGACCGATGCGATACGCCCGGTCGGTGGCCTGGTTTTCCGTGGCGGGGTTCCACCACGGGTCGTAGTGAATCACCGTGTCCGCTTCTGTCAGGTTCAGGCCCACACCACCGGCTTTCAGGCTGATCAGGAAAATCTGCAGCTTGCCGCTCTGGAAGTCCTTCACCGGAGTGCGCCGATCACGGGTCTGGCCGGTGAGCAGCGCATAGGCGACACCGCGCTTTTTCAGTTCGGCTTCGATCAGGCCCAGCATCGAGGTGAACTGGGAAAACAGCAGGATCCGGCGCCCCTCGGCAAACAACTCTTCGAGCATCTCCATCAAGCTATCGAGCTTGCCCGAACTGCTGCCACGGGCGGGCAGGCTGGCGTCGTTGATCAGGCGCAGGTCGCAGCACACTTGGCGTAACTTGAGCAGGGCTTCGAGAATGATGATCTGGCTGCGTGCCACACCCTTGCGGGTAATTTCGTCGCGGACCTTTTTATCCATGGCCAGGCGCATGGTTTCGTACACGTCGCGCTGGGCTTCGTTGAGGTCGACCCAGTGGATGATCTCGGTCTTGGGCGGCAACTCCGTCGCCACCTGCTCCTTGGTGCGGCGCAACAGGAAGGGTTTGATCCGGCCGTTGAGGTGTTGCAGTCGCACATCGCTGCCGCGCTTTTCGATGGGCGCGCGGTAATCGCGGTTGAAGCTTTTAACGTCACCCAGCCAGCCCGGCAGCAGGAAGTGGAACAGCGACCACAACTCACCCAGGTGGTTTTCCAACGGCGTGCCGCTCAGGCACAGGCGCTGCCGTGCATTGAGCTGACGTGCTGCCTGGGCCGCTTTGCTCGAAGGGTTCTTGATGTACTGGGCTTCATCGAGGATCAGCACATGCAGGGGCTGGGTGGCGAGGTGCTCGATGTCCTTGGGCAACAGCGCATAGGTGGTCAGCAGCAGGTCATAGTCCTGCAATGTGGCGAAGTGCTTTTTGCGCGCGGCACCGTACAGCGCCAGCACCTTGAGTTGCGGGGTGAAGTGCGCGGCTTCATCGAGCCAATTGGGTATCAGGCTGGTGGGCATCACCACCATGCAAGGCCGGTCCAGGCGCCCGGCGATTTTCTCGCTGAGAATATGCGCCAGGGTTTGCAGGGTTTTGCCCAGGCCCATGTCATCGGCAAGAATCCCACCGACGTCCAGTTGGCGCAGTGACTGCATCCAGCTCAAGCCTTCCAGCTGATAGGGGCGCAACGTCGCGTTCAAGCCTTCGGGCGCGACACAGGTGAAGTCCTTGATATCCCGCAGACGCTGGGCGAAGTTGCGGATTTTTTCGCCGCCTTCCCATTGCAGGGGCAGGTCTTCCAGCGGGTTCAGGCGAATCGCATCGGCCTTGGCCAGACGCAGGGTGGTGGTGCCGGGGTCCTGCAGGTAGAACTCGCCAAGGGTGGCCAGCACGGGTTTCAAGCGGCCATAGGGCAATGCCACTTGCAGCGGGCCATGGCCGCCATTGGGCAGGCCGGGGATATTCACCAGGATCAACTCTTCGTCGCGGCGCCGTGCGAGTTTCTCCGGGTTGAGAAGCTCGGTGTGCGAGCGCATCAGGTTGAGCAGGATCGGCAGCAGGCTCAGCCGCTCGCCATTGACGATGATCCCCAGTTCCAGGTCGAACCAGTCACGTTCCGGCGCTTCATCGACGGTGGCGTACCAGTCGTCCACCGGGCTGAGGTCGAAGCCGAAGTCCTCGTCGATCTGCAACTCCCAGCCTTCGGCGCGCAGCGTCGGCGACGAGTTGAGCGTGAAGTTCAGCCAGGCGCTGTCATTGACCATCTCGAACAGTTCGCCGGCGCTTTCCGGCAGGGCCTTGCTCTGGCGCGTGGCGATCTTGAAACCGAGCAGGCGCAGTTGCTCGCGATAGGGCTGTTCCAGCTCGGGATGACGCTTGATACGCAGGCTTTGGGTTTCCTGGCGCACGATGATGTCGGCGTTCTTTTGCCCGCTGACATAGTTGCCCAGATAGTTGAACGACAGTGCCGCACGGTGCTGGATATAGCGCTGCATCTTGCCGTTGCGCGGCTCGAACGCGCTGAATTCGACGCTGGCCAGCCACAGCCGTGGCACTGGCAGCACGTCCTCCATCACCACCTGCGGCAGTACCACGCGGTTATCCAGCACCGCCTGGAGTTTTCCCAGCAGTTCGGCATCCTGGGCGGCGGCGGGGTAGGCCAGGGTTTCCTGGACCTTGAGCAACACCGCCGCGATATGTTTGCAGTTGGTATGGACCGGGCAGGTGCAGCGGCTGTCCACCAGGATCAGCATGCCCTTGGCGGACTCGCGCAGTGAAATGGTCTGCCGGTAGACGTTGCTGCCCGAGCCTTCGCAACTGGCGATGATCGTGCTGTCACCGGATTCGACGATACGTACGCGGTTCTCCAGGGCGTAGCGCCGCCCACGCTCCAGGCTTTGCTCTTTGAAGCGATTGGCCCACGAAGGGGCCAGGGGTTTGGTCAGCGACGACGTCAGGGGCATGGCGCTGGATCAGTCCTGAATATCGGGCGGTGGTGCGCTGGGTTGTTTGACGGTCAACGAGGTGATCTTGATCAGCAGCGCCAGGCGGCCGCCGTCCAGGTAGTTGAGCTGGTTGTTCTTGGTGCGCACGTCCTTCTGGCTCAGGTGTTCGCTGGCGATCACGCTGCCGTTGCTGTCGAACTGGTTGACCCAGAAGTCGGCATCGATATCGGTAAAGCGCCCCAGTTGCAGGCTCAATACCCCTTCGATGGGGAATTGGCCAAACTGTTCCGCCCCCTCGGCGATCGCGATTTTTACCGGCTGCTCACCCAGGTTCTGTTCCCAGGCTTTATGGGCGAGCACGGTGTAGTTGGCGTCGGCGCGCAGTTTGTCGGCGATGTTGGCCAGGCGCGGCGGGCTCATTCTGTCGCCCAGGCGCACCGCGCCGGCATCCCAATCTTCCGGTGCGGCGCGGTTGCTCATCTCTGGCTCCGCGTTCTGGCGTATCAGGATCATTTCAACCTGGTACAGGCTGTCGGCAAATGCCGAGGGTGCAAGTACCACTAACAACAGGCTCAGAATGCGGAACACGCGCATTGGGGCGTCCTTCAAACAGATTTCGGGATGAGGCGCTCGAACAGCGCCTCCAGGGTATTGAAGCGTTCTTCGGCGCGCTCCATCGGCACCATGAACTTGAACAGCGTAGCCCCTTCGAACTTGTAGCGGTTGGGCTGGCCCTGGATCAACTTGATCAGTACCAACGGGTCCACCGGCGTCTGCGCTTCGAACTCGATGCGCCCGCCTTGCGGCCCCGCGTCGACCTTCTTGATCCCCAGTTGCTCGGCCTGCAATTTGAGCAAGGTCAGGCGCACCAGGTTCTTGGTCGGCTCGGGCAACAGGCCGAAGCGGTCGATCATTTCCACCTGCAGGTCCTTGAGGCCTTCTTCGTCGGTGGCCGAGGCGATGCGCTTGTACAGGATCAACCGCGCATGCACGTCCGGCAGGTAGTCCTCGGGAATCAACGCCGGCAGGCGCAGGTTGATCTCCGGGCCGCCGCCCAGGGGTTGGTCGAGGTTCGGTTGCTCGCCCTTGCGGATGGCTTTCACCGCGCGTTCGAGCATCTCCATGTACAGGGTGAAACCCACGGCCTGGATCTGCCCGCTCTGGCCGTCGCCGAGCAGTTCGCCGGCGCCGCGGATTTCCAGGTCGTTGGTGGCCAGCACAAAACCGGCACCGAGGTCCTGGGTGTTGGCGATGGCTTCCAGGCGCTTTTCGGCGTCGCCGGTAATTTGTTGGCGCGGTGGTGTCAGCAGGTAGGCATACGCCTGGTGGTGACTGCGCCCGACCCGGCCGCGCAACTGATGAAGTTGTGCCAGGCCGAACTTGTCCGCGCGTTCGATGATGATGGTGTTGGCGCTCGGCACGTCGATGCCGGTCTCGATGATGGTCGATGCGATCAGCACGTTGAAGCGCTTGTGATAAAAGTCGCTCATCACCTGTTCGAGATCGCGTTCGCGCATCTGCCCATGGCCGATGGCAATGCGTGCTTCCGGCACCAGTTCGGCGAGTTCGGCCGCGCATTTCTCGATGGTCTTCACGTCGTTGTGCAGGTAGTACACCTGGCCGCCGCGCAGCAATTCGCGCAGGAGGGCTTCCTTGACCGTGCTTTTGTTCTGCTCCATCACGAAGGTGCGCACCGACAGTCGGCGTGCCGGCGGCGTGGCGATGATCGACAGGTCGCGCATGCCCGACACCGCCATGTTCAGCGTGCGCGGAATCGGTGTGGCGGTGAGGGTGAGAATGTCCACCTCGCTGCGCAGGGCCTTGAGCTGTTCTTTCTGGCGCACCCCGAAGCGGTGTTCTTCGTCGATGATCACCAGGCCCAGGTTCTTGATCTTCACATCGTCCGACAACAGCTTGTGCGTACCGATCACGATGTCGATCTTGCCTTCCGCCAGGTCGGCGACGGCGGCATTCACTTCCTTGGTCGACTTGAAGCGGCTCATCACTTCCACGGTCACCGGCCAGTCGGCAAAGCGGTCGCGGAAGCTGTTGTAGTGCTGCTGGGCGAGCAGGGTGGTGGGCACCAGGATCGCCACTTGTTTGCCGCCGTGCACCGCGATGAAGGCTGCGCGCATGGCCACTTCGGTCTTGCCAAAGCCCACGTCGCCGCACACCAGGCGGTCCATCGGCTTGGGCGCGAGCATGTCGGCGCGCACAGCTTCGATGGTGGTTTGCTGGTCTGGGGTTTCTTCAAAAGCGAAGCCGGCGCTGAAGGTGGCGTAGTCGGCTTTCGGGTCGGCGAACGCGTAGCCTTCGCGCGCCGCACGCCGCGCATAGATGTCGAGCAACTCAGCGGCGACGTCGCGCACCTGTTCGGCGGCCTTGCGCTTGGCTTTCTGCCAGGTTTCGGAGCCCAGGCGGTGCAATGGCGCCAGGGCGTCGTCGCTGCCGGTGTAGCGCGCGATCAGGTGCAGGTTGGCCACCGGTACATAGAGCTTGGCGCCTTCGGCGTACTCCATGGTGAGGAATTCGGCGGCCTGGTTGTCGATTTCCAGGGTCTGCAGGCCCAGGTAGCGACCGACACCGTGGTCGATATGCACCACCGGCGCGCCTTCGCGCAGCTCGGTGAGGTTCTTGATTACCGCGTCGTTGTTGGCGTCGGCGCGTTTTTCGCGACGGCGACGTTGCATCACGCGCTGGCCGAACAGGGGGCTTTCGGCGATCAGCGCCAGGGCCGGATCGTCCAGCAGCAAACCTTCATCCAGTGGCGCGATAGTGATCGCCAGGCGGTCCTTGCTGGCGACGAAGTCCGGCCAGCTGTCGACGGTTTTCGGACGCAGCTTCAGGCGTTCGAGCAGTTCAAGCAGGACTTCGCGACGGCCGGCGGATTCGGCGGTAAACAGCACGCGGCCAGAGAAGTCGCCAAGGAAGTTGGACAGTGCTTCCAGGGGCTGGTTGGCCTTGGCCTGGATCGCCAGGTCCGGCAGCACGTGCGCGGGGAAGCGCTCGCGGCCGACGCCGGGCTCCACGTCCTGTTGGCTGGCGACCACGCGCGGCCAGTTTTTCAGGCGGGCGAAGCAGTCTTCCACCGGCAGGAACAGCTCGGCGGGCGGTAATAAAGGACGGGATGGATCGACGCGGCGTTCTTCATAGCGGTTGCGCACATCGTTCCAGAAGTTTTCCGCCGCTTGCTCGATGCCTGGCAGCGAGAACACCTGAGTGTCCTGAGGCAGGTAATCGAAGAGGGTGGATGTTTCGTCGAAGAACAGCGGCAGGTAGTACTCGATACCGGCCGGGGTAATCCCGCTGCTCAGGTCCTGGAAGATCGGGCAGCGACGGAAGTCGACGTCGAAGCGTTCACGAAAGCGCGCCTTGAAGCGGGTCACCGCGTCCTTTTGCAGCGGGAATTCCCGTGCCGGCAGCAGCTTGATCGACTCGACTTTATCAATGGAGCGCTGGTTCTCTGGGTCGAAGGTGCGCAGGGTCTCGATTTCGTCATCGAACAGGTCGATGCGGTACGGCAACTTGCTGCCCATCGGGAACAGGTCGATCAGCGCACCGCGTACCGCGAACTCACCGTGTTCGTACACCGTGTCGACGCAGCGGTAGCCGCTGGCTTCCAGGCGCGTGCGCATCTGTTCCACATCGAGCTTCTGGCCGATATCCAGCACCAGGCTGCTGCCCAGCAGGAACTTGGTCGGCGCCAGGCGGTGCAGGGCGGTGGTGATCGGCACCACCAGCACGCCGTGGGCCAGTTCCGGCAGGCGGTACAGGCTGGCGATGCGCTGGGAGATGATGTCCTGGTGCGGCGAGAACAGATCGTAGGGCAGGGTTTCCCAGTCAGGAAAATGCAGCACCGGCAAATCGGGGGCGAAGAAGCTCAGCTCCTGCTCCAACCGTTCGGCGCTTTGGCTGTCGGCGGTGAGCAGCAGGGTAAAGCGCTTGGCTGCGCTGGCAGCCTCGGCAATGGCCAGGCTCAGGGCGGCACCGGGCAGGTTGCCCCAGTGCTGTTTACCTGCCGCGGCAGGGAGTAGCGGTAGACGCAGAACGGGCACGGAAGGTTGAGCTCCAAGCGTTGCGACAAAGTCGGTAATTGTAACGGTCCAAGGTGCCGCCTGTCAGTTGCTGACTGTGCCTATTACGGTTTGTAGGAAATGTGGTGGCTAAGACAAACAATGCCGGGTTTTGACTCAATATGTAGTGCCAAAATGTACGTGGTTTTCGGAGGGTTACGGACAAGTCGCCTGACTCGCTCCACTGGTGGCCTTCTGAAACCCGCGTATTTACTGGGCTGCAGCGGGGTGGCTTTTTCAGGATGGGGCTTTTTGTTGTAGGAGGCGCATTGCTCCGGGGGCGGTCGGGCGGCATAATGTAGCCCCTTTTTTCAGCCCCTACATGTGGAAGGTTCCCGTGACTCAGAAGCCCGACCAGTGTCTTGGTGAATGGATCGACCGTGAAGCACTCGCAGAAGCGATGATCCCGCTTATCGGTCAGCTGTACCGCAATAACAATGTGGTGAGCTCGATCTATGGCCGCAGCCTGATCAACCAGTCAGTCATCGCGATTCTCAAGGCGCATCGCTTTGCTCGCCATCGTTCTGCCGACGACAGCGAACTCTCCGTCCACGAAACATTCCCCCTGCTCAAGGCCATGAGCGAGCTCAAGCTCGGCGCGGCTTCGGTGGATCTGGGCAAGCTGGCCTATAAATTCCGCAACGAAGGCAATGGCCGTACCGCCGAGCAGTTCGTCCGCGAAGAATTGGCCGACGTGGTTGGCCAGCAAAACGCCTCGGCTCGCAAAGGCACCGACGTGGTGCTGTACGGCTTCGGTCGTATCGGCCGCCTGCTGGCGCGCATCCTGATCGAAAAAACCGGTGGCGGCGACGGCCTGCGCCTGCGGGCCATCGTGGTGCGCAAAGGCGCCGAGAACGACCTGACCAAGCGCGCCAGCCTGCTGCGTCGCGATTCGGTACACGGCCCGTTCAACGGCACCATCGTCATCGACGAAGAAAACAACACCATCACCGCCAACGGTAACCTGATCCAGGTGATCTACGCGAAGAACCCGACTGAGGTGGACTACACCCAGTACGGCATCAAGGACGCCCTGCTGGTGGACAACACCGGTGTTTGGCGTGATGCCGAGGGCCTGGGCCAGCACCTGACCTGCCCGGGTATCGCCCGTGTCGTGTTGACCGCGCCTGGCAAAGGCAAGCTCAAGAACATCGTTCACGGCATCAACCACACTGAAATCACCGCTGACGACAAGATCGTGTCCGCCGCTTCCTGCACCACCAACGCCATCGTGCCGGTGCTGAAGGCAGTGAATGACAAGTTCGGCATCGTTAACGGCCACGTCGAAACCGTTCACTCGTACACCAACGACCAGAACCTGATCGACAACTTCCACAAGGGCAATCGCCGTGGTCGTAGCGCCGCGTTGAACATGGTGATCACCGAGACCGGTGCTGCCACCGCTGCTGCCAAGGCCCTGCCTGAGCTGGCTGGCAAGCTGACCGGTAACGCGATCCGTGTGCCGACGCCGAACGTGTCGATGGCCATTCTCAACCTGAACCTTGAGAAGGCCGCTACCCGTGAAGAAATGAACGAGTACCTGCGCTACATGGCGCTGCACTCCGATCTGCATAAGCAAATCGACTTTGTTAATTCGCAGGAAGTGGTATCGACCGACTTCGTTGGCTCGCGTCACGCGGGTGTAGTCGACGCCGAAGCGACCATCAGCCAGGACAACCGCGTTGTGCTGTACGTGTGGTACGACAACGAGTTCGGCTACAGCTGCCAGGTGGTTCGCGTGATGGAAGACATGGCTGGGGTCAACCCGCCGGCATTCCCGCGCTAAGCATCAGCAGAATATGAAAAAGCCCCGACTGGTTCGGGGCTTTTTCATGTCTGCAGGTTCTGTGGTAGCCGGTTGGGCCTCTTGATCAGGCGCCGCCAGCCACCGAAGCCTGCGCCGTGCGCAGTTCATGCCGATTGCCCTTGAACAGCACCAGGGTCGCAATCAACCCCAGCACTGCCGCGCCACTCAGCCAGATCCCCGGCGCCGCTTTGTTATCCAGCACGTGGATCAAGTAAGTGCAGGCTGCCGGCGTAAACCCACCAAAGGTGGCCGTTGCCAGGCTGTAGGCCAGGGAGAATCCGGTGGTGCGCACCTCGATCGGCATGATCTCGGTCAGCGCCACCACCATGGCGCCGTTGTACGAGCCATACAGGAACGACAACCACAGCAGCACAATCAGCAGATGGCTGAAGCTCGGGTTGGCCACCAGCCATGACAGCGCTGGATAAGCCGTGAGGATGGCCAGGATGGTCGCCGCCAGCAGCAGCGGTTTGCGCCCGATCTTGTCGGACACCGCGCCCATCACCGGCAGCCAGATAAAGTTGGAGATGCCCACGCACACCGTCACCAGCAATGCATCGAAGTCTGACAGGTGCAGTTCGGCCTTGCCGAAGGTCGGGGTGTAGGCGGTGATCAGGTAAAACGACACGGTGGTCATTACCACCAGCGCCATGCCGGCGATGACGATGCCGAAGTTCTGACCAATCGAACGCACAATTTCCTGCAGGGTGGGGCGGTGTTTACGCGCCTGGAATTCAGGGGTTTCTTCCAGCGAGCGGCGGATCACAAAGATCACCGGCACAATCAGGCAGCCGATCAGGAACGGTACGCGCCAGCCCCAGTCACCCATTTGTTCCGGGCTGAGCCAGTGGTTCAGGCCGACGCCCAACAGGCCGGCGAAGACCACCGCCGCTTGTTGGCTCGCGGACTGCCAACTGACGAAAAAGCCCTTGCGGCCGGGCGTGGCGATTTCCGCCAGGTACACCGACACACCGCCGAGCTCGACACCCGCCGAGAAACCTTGCAGCAGTCGGCCCAGCAACACCACCAAGGGTGCGGCGACGCCCAGGGTGGCATACCCGGGGACGCAGGCAATCAGGATGGTACCGGCGGCCATCAGCGCCAGGGTGATCACCAGGCCTTTCTTGCGGCCGTGGCGGTCGATGTAGGCGCCGAGGAAGATGGCGCCCAACGGGCGCATCAGGAAGCCGGCGCCGAAGGTGGCCAGGGACAGCATCAGCGAGGCGAAGGCGCTGTCGGTGGGGAAGAAGGTCTTGGCGATGGCCGTGGCGTAGAAGCCGTAGACCATGAAGTCGAACATTTCAAGGAAGTTACCGCTGACAACGCGAAAGATCGCTTTGCCTTTGCCCGTGGTCGTGGCCATGGTCATTCACTCATCTGGCTTTCTTATGGGTAGTCCTGGGTCGCTACTCGTCCTGGCTGTAATATTGAGCAGTTTTGTAACAATATGTGTATCGGCCCCTACAGGCAACAGAAACCGTTGGCAAGCGGGCTAATTGCCGCAGGCGTCGCGCTGGAAAGAGATCAGTGTGGGTTCAATTGAGAAGGGTGTTGCGCACACTGTCGGACAGGCCGTTTGGTGCGAGCCATATGCCCAGGTAGGCCTTGGCCAACTCGTCATTGCGACTGCTGAACACCACCTGGCCGTTGATCTCCAGGCTCAAGCCACGCCCTCGATGCAGCTCCAGCGCGTAACGGTCACCGTTGCGGATATCGCGGAAGGTGCCGTGCAGCTTGTCCACCTCAGGCTTCAGGCGGGCGAGGGCGTCTGGGGGCTGCTGGCGCGTCAGGGTGGTCGTGGCGGCCTTGATTACATCGTTGCGGTCGATATCGCGGAAGTAGTACAGCGCCAGGCGCAGGTCCTGTTGCTGGTCCCAGGCCTGCTTGGCGCTTGCATTGGCCGGGGCATACAGCGCGGCCGCGTAGACATCCGCCCAGAGATACGTCAGCACCGTCTGGTTTTTCAGCACCAGCGTCGGGGAGTGCGCGGGGAAGTTTGCCAGGGTGAGACGATCTGCCTCATTGGCCTGGGCCGGGACCGTGAGCATCAACAATAAACAGATCAATACATGCCGCATAATGGCCCGTCCTGAAGGGGTGACTGCCTGCAGGTTAATTCAATTTTGGACGGCGAAGCGCTTTATGGACAACCTGAGGCAACTGGCGATTTTTTGGGGGTGTGTGCTGCTGGCAGGGTGTGGCGGCGACACGCTGGAGCACTTTGGCGGCCCGACCATGGGCAGTACGTATTCAATCCAGTACGTCAGGACATCCGCTACCCCGGGGCCGGAGGCGGTCCAGCGCGAGGTGGAAAGCATCCTGCAAACCGTCGACCGGCAGATGTCGACCTACCGCAGTGACTCCGATATCGAGCGTTTCAATCAATTGCCGGCCCACAGTTGCCAGCCCATGCCCGCATCGATCCTGCAACTGGTGCGCACCGGCGAGCAATTGTCCCAGGCCAGTGACGGTGCCTTTGACCTGACCGTCGAGCCGCTGATCAACCTGTGGGGCTTCGGCCCCCAGGCTCGCCAGGTCAAAGTCCCCGACGCCGCGACCCTGGCCCAGGCCCGCGAGCAGGTCGGCTACCAACACCTGCGTATCGATGGCCAGCAGTTGTGCAAGGACGCCGCCGTCGAAATTGACTTCAACAGTATCGCCGCCGGCTACGCGGTGGACCGCATTGCCGAGCGTCTGGCTGCCCTGGGCATCCGCAGCTACCTGGCCGAGGCCACCGGCGAACTCAAGGCGGCCGGGCGAAAACCTGATGGTTCGGCGTGGCGTATTGCGCTTGAAGAGCCACGGGATGACCTGCAGGTCGCGGAAAAAATCATCAACGTTGACGGCTTCGGTGTGTCCACATCGGGTGACTATCGTAATTATTTCCAGCAGGATGGTCGGCGTTATTCCCACACCCTCGATGCGCGCACCGGCGCACCGATCACTCATCAACTGGCGTCGGTGACCGTGTTGCACCCATCGGCGCTGATGGCCGACGGGCTGTCCACGCTGCTGCTGATCCTCGGGCCGCAGCAAGGCTGGGACTACGCTGAGCAGCACCAGGTGGCGGCATTTTTTGTGATGCGCGAGGGGGAGGGCTTCGTCACACGCAGTAACAACGCATTCGAGCAGTTGACGGCGGTGAAACCGTAACGAGTGCTGTGTAGTAAAGGCAAAACTGGCCTACGACGCGACCAAGGGTTAATGTGCGCGGCGTTGAGCCTTATATAGACTGTGCCCCGGTTCACACACTTGAGCCAAATTGTCCTTCATGACCGCTGGCCGCGGCATGATTTAGCCAGGCGTCCAACCGTACGCCTGGCCTGTTCTGAGGAGTACGCATGGCTGTCTACAACTACGACGTGGTGGTACTGGGTTCCGGCCCGGCTGGAGAAGGTGCGGCGATGAACGCCGCGAAGGCAGGGCGCAAGGTGGCGATGGTCGATAGCCGTCGCCAGGTCGGCGGTAACTGCACCCACCTGGGTACCATCCCGTCCAAGGCATTGCGTCACTCCGTTCGCCAGATCATGCAGTTCAACACCAACCCGATGTTCCGGGCCATTGGCGAGCCGCGCTGGTTCTCGTTCCCGGATGTGTTGAAAAGCGCTGAAAAAGTCATCTCCAAGCAAGTCGCCTCGCGTACCGGCTACTACGCCCGTAACCGCGTCGACCTGTTCTTCGGTACCGGCAGCTTCGCCGACGAGCAAACCGTCGAAGTGGTCTGCGCCAATGGCGTGGTCGAGAAACTGGTGGCCAAGCACATCATCATTGCCACCGGCTCGCGCCCGTATCGCCCGGCGGATATCGATTTCCACCACCCACGTATCTACGATAGCGACACCATCCTCAGCCTGGGCCACACCCCACGCAAACTGATCATCTATGGCGCCGGCGTCATTGGCTGTGAATACGCCTCGATCTTCAGCGGCCTGGGTGTGCTGGTCGAGCTGGTCGACAACCGTGACCAGTTGCTGAGCTTCCTCGACTCGGAAATCTCCCAGGCGTTGAGCTACCACTTCAGCAACAACAACATCACTGTGCGCCATAACGAAGAGTACGATCGGGTCGAAGGCCTGGACAACGGGGTGATCCTGCACCTCAAGTCCGGCAAGAAGATCAAGGCCGACGCCTTGCTGTGGTGCAACGGCCGTACCGGCAACACCGACAAGCTGGGCATGGAAAACATCGGGGTCAAGGTCAACAGCCGTGGCCAGATCGAGGTGGACGAAAACTACCGCACCTGTGTGACCAACATCTATGGCGCCGGTGACGTGATCGGCTGGCCGAGCCTGGCCAGTGCCGCCCATGACCAGGGTCGTTCGGCCGCTGGCAGCATCGTCGACAACGGCAGCTGGCGCTATGTGAACGACGTACCGACCGGGATCTACACGATTCCGGAGATCAGCTCGATCGGCAAGAACGAACACGAACTGACCAAGGCCAAGGTGCCTTACGAAGTGGGCAAGGCGTTCTTCAAGAGCATGGCGCGTGCGCAGATCGCCGGTGAGCCGCAAGGCATGCTGAAGATCCTGTTTCACCGCGAGACCCTGGAAGTCCTCGGCGTGCATTGCTTCGGCTACCAGGCTTCGGAGATCGTGCACATCGGCCAGGCCATCATGAACCAGCCGGGCGAGCAAAATACCCTCAAGTATTTCGTCAACACCACCTTCAACTACCCGACCATGGCCGAAGCCTATCGGGTAGCGGCCTACGATGGCCTCAACCGGCTTTTTTGAGCGGCTCCGGCCGGTGGCCTGAGCCGGCCGGGGAGACCGATTTCAGTAATTCTCGAGGGTGGCAGTGGCCAAACCGGGAAAGTCTGTAATCAGGCTATCTACGCCGAAGTCGGCGAGCCTGCGCATCAGCGCAGGTTCGTTGACTGTCCACACGGACACGTGCAAACCCTGGCGCTGGGCTTTTTCCAGGCGCTCGGGGGTGCACAACGTCCAGTTCAATGCCAGAAACTCACAGCCGTAGTTTTGCGCGACCTTCAAAGGATCGAGCCAGGCGTACTCCGCCACCAGCCCGCGTGACAGGTCTGGGGTGAGTTCAACCGCCGCTTTTAATACTTCCCGCGAGCTTGAGGTCACGGTGACCTTGTCCATGATGCCGAAACGCACGGCCATTTCTCGAATCGCCAGCACGGTGGTCGCGGCGCGGGTGCGCGAGGCACTTTTGACTTCCAGTTGCCAGTGATCGAAGTCGCACTTTTCAAATAGCTCCTCCAGGCGCGGGATCGGGCACGGGTTGACCCAGCCGGGGCCGCCTTTGCGCGCGTCCATCTTCGTAAGGTCTGCCGCCGAATACTCGACGACTTTGCCACGCCGGTCGGTGGTGCGCTTGAGGGTTGGGTCGTGGATGACCATCAGCTCACCGTCCATGGACAGGTGCAAATCCAGTTCGCAGCGGCGTACACCGTGCTTGAGGCACTGCTGGAAGCTGGTCAGGGTATTTTCCGGTGCTTCGCCTTTGGCTCCGCGGTGGCCGTAGATCAGGGTCACAGTTGCTCCTTTACGCCAGGTTTTCTGGCAGGGTCATACGAATTCAGGTGTCTTTGGCGTCGCTTTGTTCCCGCGCCAGGCGGCGTTCCTGTGCCTGTTTCTGCAGGATATAGCGCGCCAGCAATTGGCGTTGGGCATCGGTCATGGACTCGAATTCCGTGCCCACGTCAAAACCGTCGCCCTTGGGGTCGCAATGGGTAACGCGCGCGCGCAGCAGCAGGCCGAGTGCCTGGGGCATCAGCACCAGCTTGACTGCCAGGTGAGCGCCGATGGCGAGGGGCGTGGGGTGCTGGAAGTCGATCCCGCCTTCGGAAATGATCACCGGCTGTGGGGCGCCGACTTCATCGCGCAAGCTTTGCGCCATGATTTGGCTAAGCAGGTCCAGGCGTTTGTTCTGGACTTTGAGGAAGGCCGCGAGGGTACGATCTTTATCACTGAGCTGACGTAACAGGTGCTGGGCTTCGAATTCGCTCAGGTGCAGTTCACTGAGCAGATTGAATAGTGGGGAAGCATCCAGCAACACTTCCTTGCTCGCCGCTTCCGGGGCAGACAGGCTTTTGATTTGAAGTGCGATCATGTCGTCGATACGGTAGTATTCGCGGCGCTCTTCTTCATCTAATGTCGACATGGCGAACCCCAGGTAACGGTAATGGTCTGAGTGTAAAGCTGCTTACCAGACCCCGCCACCGGGACGTCTTCTTTTCCTCCGAACAAGCCCCGACATGTTCAGACCTCTCTTCGTATTTATCGGCACGCGTTATACCCGTGCAAAGCGTCGCAATCATTTTGTGTCGTTTATTTCCTTGACCTCGATGATCGGTCTCGCCCTCGGCGTGGTCGTGATGATCGTGGTGCTGTCGGTGATGAACGGCTTCGATCATGAGATGCGTACCCGCGTGCTGGGCATGGTGCCCCACGCCACCATCGAGTCGGGTGAACCGATCAGCGACTGGCAAAGCCTGGCCGACAAGGTCAAGCAGAACCCCGAGGTGCTGGCGGTTGCGCCGTTCACCCAGATGCAGGGGCTGCTGACCAACGACGGCAAGGTGCAGAAGATCCTGCTCAATGGCATCGATCCGGTCCAGGAACGCAAGGTCTCGATCATCGACAAGTTCATGTTGCAGGGCAAACTGGACGACTTGTCGCCCGGCAGCTTTGGCATCGTGATCGGTGACAAGGCCGCGGCCAAGCTGGGCGTGGGCATTGGCGACAAGCTGACCTTCGTCGCCCCGGAAGTCACCGTGACTCCCGCCGGCATGTTCCCGCGCATGAAGCGCTTTACCGTGGTGGGTACCTTCCACGTCGGCGCCGGCGAGATTGACGGTTATCTCGGCCTGACCAACCTCACCGACCTGGCTCGCCTGCAACGTTGGCAGCCAGACCAGGTGCAGGGCCTGCGCCTGAAGTTCAACGACCTGTTCGACGCACCGCGCGGCGCCTGGGAAATCGCCCAGCACCTGGGCGAAAGCCAGTACTACGCCCGCGACTGGACCCGTACCCACGGCAACCTGTACCAGGCCATCCGCATGGAAAAAGCCATGATCGGCCTGTTGCTGCTGCTGATCGTCGCCGTTGCGGCCTTCAACATCATCTCCACCCTGGTGATGGTGGTGAACGACAAGAAGGGCGATATCGCTATCTTGCGGACGCTGGGCGCCACGCCGGGGCAGATCATGGCGATCTTCATGGTGCAGGGCACGGTGATCGGCGTGGTCGGCACCTTGATCGGTACCGTCGTCGGGATCTTGGCCGCGCTGAATGTCAGCGCCGCCATCGCCGGTCTGGAAACCCTGATCGGCCACAAGTTTCTCAACGCTGACGTCTACTTCATCGACTACTTGCCGTCCCAGGTTCAGGCCCCGGACGTGCTGATGGTCGGCGGCGCCGCGTTGGTCCTGAGTTTCCTTGCCACCCTGTATCCAGCCTGGCGCGCGGCACGTACCCAGCCAGCACAGGCCTTACGTTATGAGTGAATCGGGCATGAGTGAAAAAGCAATCCTGAGCTGCCGCAACCTGGGCAAATCCTACGAGGAAGGCCCGGAATCGGTTGTGGTGCTGTCCAACCTGCAACTTGAACTGCACCCCGGCGAGCGCGTGGCAATCGTCGGCAGTTCCGGTTCCGGCAAAAGTACCTTGCTTAACCTGTTGGGCGGCCTCGATACGCCGTCCCAGGGCAGCGTATGGCTGGCCGGCGAAGAGTTGTCTGCCTTGAATGAAAAGGCCCGTGGCCAACTGCGCAACCGCTCCCTGGGCTTTGTGTACCAGTTCCACCACCTGCTGCCGGAATTCACCGCCCTGGAAAACGTGTGCATGCCGTTGTTGATCGGCAAGACCGCGATCCCGGAAGCACGCCAGCGGGCCAAGGCCCTGTTGGAGCGCGTCGGCCTCGGCCACCGCCTGGAGCACAAACCGGCCGAATTGTCCGGTGGCGAGCGTCAGCGTGTGGCGATTGCCCGTGCCCTGGTGAACAACCCAGGCCTGGTGATGCTCGACGAGCCCACCGGCAACCTCGACTCCCACACCGCCCAGGGCATCAAGGACTTGATGCTGGAGCTGAGCACCCAGATGCGCACCGCGTTCCTGGTGGTGACCCATGACATGAGCATGGCCCGGCAGATGGACCGCGTATTGCACCTGCAGGAAGGTCATCTGGTCGCCATCTGACCTGTTTCAAGCCTGGCGCCGGGCGCCGGGCTTTTTCATTTTTTCAGGCGGTGCAAGCGAATGTTCAGACCGTTATCGATTTTCATCGGCACGCGCTATACCCGCGCCAAGCGCCGCAACCGTTTTGTTTCGTTTATCTCGATGACCTCGATGATCGGCCTCGCCTTGGGCGTGCTGGCGATGATCGTGGTGTTGTCGGTGATGAATGGCTTCCAGCGTGAAATGAGCTCGCGCATCCTCGGCATGGTGCCCCACGCGACTATCGTCGGCGTGAACCCGATCGACGATTGGCAGCCGGTGGCCGCCGCCGCGATGAAGAATCCCGAAGTGACTGCCGCCGTACCGTTCACACAGATGGATGGTATGTTTTCCTACAAGGGGGCGATGCAGCCGATCGAGATCAGTGGCGTCGACCCGGCCCAGGAAGGCAAGGTGTCGATCGTGGCCCAGCATATCGTCAAGGGCAAACTGGAAGACCTGAAGCCCGGCGAGTTTGGCGTGGTGGTGGGGGAGATCACCGCGCGGCGTTTTCGCCTGAACGTGGGTGACAAGCTGACCCTGATCGTTCCGGAAATCAGCAGCGCGCCGGGTGGCATCACGCCGCGCATGCAGCGTTTGAATGTGGTCGGCATCTTCAAGGTCGGCGCCGAGCTGGATGGCTCCATGGCCTTGATCCATATGGCCGACGCCGCGGAAATCCAGCATTGGCAGCCGAACCAGGTGCAGAGCGTGCGCCTGGCGGTGAAGGACTTGTACGCAGCGCCCAAGGTGTCGGCGGACATTGCCAGCAGCCTGGGCGCGGCCTACAAGGCTGACGACTGGACCCACACCCAGGGCAGCCTGTTCAGTGCGATGAAAATGGAAAAGACCATGATCGGCCTGCTGTTGCTGATGATCGTTGCCGTGGCCGCGTTCAATATCATCGCCACGCTGATCATGGTGGTGAACGATAAGGGCGCGGACATCGCGATCCTGCGCACCATCGGCGCCACGCCAGGGCAGATCATGGCGATCTTCATGGTGCAGGGTACCGTGATCGGGATCGTGGGTACCTTGATCGGCGGCGTGCTGGGGGTGATTGCGGCACTGAACGTCAGTGAGCTGGTGGGCTGGCTGGAGCGGGTAACCGGGCAGCATATCTTCAGTTCAGACGTGTATTTCGTCAGTAACCTGCCTTCGGAACTGCAAGGTGGGGATGTGTTGTTGATTTGCTCGGCAGGGTTTGTGTTGAGCTTTTTGGCGACGATTTACCCGGCGTATCGGGCGGCGAAGATTGAGCCGGCGCATGCCCTGAGGTATTCGTAATATTCAAGACTGCTATCGGGGGCAAGCCCCCTCCCACAGGTTGAATGTATTCACAAATCAAAATGTGGGAGGGGGCTTGCCCCCGATAGCGCCGGTACAGCGTGCATCAATCTCCGGCAGGCAACTCAATCACAAACCTTGTCCACCCCGCCTCAGACTCACAATAAATCCTCCCCCCATGCGCCCGCACAATCGACTGGGTAAGCGCCAGTCCCAGCCCCGCATGTTCGCTGCTGCCTTCATGCCGCGCCGGGTCCGCTCGGTAGAACCGGTCGAACAACCGCGGTAATACGTCCGCCGGTATGCCTTCGCCGCTGTTCTCCACTGTCAGCGTCACGCCTTGTGCACCTTCCTCCAGATGCACCCGCACCTCGCCGCCCGCTGGCGTAAAGCGCAGCGCGTTATCCAACAGATTCGACAATGCCCGGCGCAGCATGCCGCGATCGCCGGTGGTGTGGGCCGTTCCCTCGCGCACCAGGCTGACCTGCGCGTCTTCCGCCAGCAAGACGAAGAATTCCAGCAGCGCATCCACTTCGTCCGCCAACCTCAACGGCTCGCGCTTGGGCGTCAGCAACCCATGATCAGCCTTGGCCAGGTACAGCATGTCATTCACCAGCTGCGCCATCCATTGCAGCTCTTCCAGATTACTGTGCAGCGCTTCGCGGTAGTCCTCCAGCGGGCGCGGCTGGGTCAGGATGACTTGGGTCTGGGTCAACAGGTTCGACAGGGGCGTGCGCAGTTCATGGGCAATGTCGGCGGAGAAGGCCGAGAGGCGTTGGAATGCATCGTCCAGGCGGCCGAGCATGGCGTTGAAGGCTTGGGCCAGTTCCGCCAGTTCCACCGGCATCTGCTGCTGGGGCAGGCGTTGGGTCAGGGAGTGGGCCGACACGCCGGCGGCCACTTCACTCATGCGCCGCAAGGGGCGCAAGCCACTGCGCGCGGCCCAGGCGCCGAGCAGTGCGGTGGCCAGGGCCGAGAGGCTGACGGTGAGCCAGATCAAATGTTGCATGCGTTGCAGGAAGTGCTGGTGGTGGGTGATGTCGAGCATCAGGCTCAGTTGCGGTGAGTCGGGTTGGCCTGGGCTCAGTGGCGCGTTGTACACACGGTAGTCGGTTCCGGCGTTTTGCAGGCTGTACAGGCCAGGCTTCTCGGGCAGGGGGATGTTCGGCGCGCCGTCAAACCAGCGCTGGCCAGCGGCACTGATACGCAAGGCGAGGTCGGGTTGGCGGTTGAGTTCGGCGCGCAGTTGCGCTTCGCGTTGTACGAATGACTGCACGGAGTCGACGCCCTGCAAGGTGCTGCGCAGCGCGACCAACTTGCTGTCGAGCAGTTGCTGGTCCAGCTCGACGAAGTGCGCTTCGCTGGCCTGGTTGAACAGCACCCCGGCAATCAACGACACCACGGCGGTGCAGGCGGCAAACAGCAGGGCCAGCCGACTGGCCAGGGACAGGCGCTTGATCAACTGCATCGTTCTTCCAGTACATAACCCATGCCGCGCACGGTGTGGATCAGCTTGGTGGGGAAGTTGTCGTCGATTTTCAGGCGCAGGCGGCGGATCGCGACTTCGATGATGTTGGTGTCGCTGTCGAAGTTCATGTCCCACACCTGGGAAGCGATCAGCGACTTGGGCAGCACTTCGCCCTGACGGCGCAGCAGCAGTTCGAGCAGGGCGAATTCCTTGGCGGTGAGGTCGATGCGCTGGCCGCTTCGCTCAACCCGGCGGCGGATCAGGTCCAGGCGCAGGTCGGCCAGTTGCAGTGCGGTGTCCTGGGGGGCGCTGCTGCCACGGCGTAACAGGCTGCGCACCCGCGCCAGCAGTTCGGAGAAGGCGAACGGCTTGACCAGGTAGTCGTCAGCGCCCAGTTCCAGGCCGTGTACCCGGTCTTCCACCGTGTCGCGGGCGGTGAGGAACAGCACC
The DNA here is from genome assembly GCF_058793055.1 of Pseudomonas sp. MPR-R2A5. Taxonomy (NCBI): domain Bacteria; kingdom Pseudomonadati; phylum Pseudomonadota; class Gammaproteobacteria; order Pseudomonadales; family Pseudomonadaceae; genus Pseudomonas; species Pseudomonas sp. MPR-R2A5. The sequence goes on along the minus strand of NZ_JBXAFK010000039.1, from coordinate 1,904 downwards.
GGGATATCCAGGCCGGCGCTGCGTACCGCCTGCAGGATCTGCCAGCCATCGCGACCGGGCAGCATCACATCGAGGATCAACAGGTCGTAGTCGCCCGTCAGTGCCAGGTGCTGGCCGCTGGTGCCGTCGGCCACCAACTCGGTGGTAAAACCGGCCTCGGCCAGGCCTTGGCGCAGGTATTGGCCGGTCTTGGGTTGGTCTTCGACGATCAGCAGTTTCATGGGCAGCTCTTGGCAGCGGGTCACGACGGGCTTTATACCGCGCTCGGCAGGGCAGGGGCGCAACCTGACAAAGTTGTAATCTAGCAGTCAGCTGGCTGGCAGCGAGGTCATCTTAGAGTGCTATCCAGGCTGATCCCACACCTTTGGAGAATTGAGATGGTATTGCGTAACCCCCTGTTGTTAGCGGGCTGCCTGTTGGCCTTGAGTTTCGGGGCGGCGGCTGAAACGGCTCACACCTATGCATTTGGCCAGCCAGCGACTGCCGACAAGGCCACGCGCACCGTGGAAGTTACATTGCAGGATATTTCCTTTTCGCCCAAGTCGTTGGACGTAAAGGCCGGTGAGACCGTGCGCTTTGTGCTGGTCAACAAGGGCCAGTTGCTCCACGAATTCAACCTGGGTGATGCCGCGATGCATGCCGAGCACCAGAAGGAAATGCTACAGATGCAGGCCAGCGGCATGCTGAATGCCACCGGTATGGGCAAGATGGATCACGGCGCCATGGGGCACGGTGATATGGGCGGCATGAGTGGTATGGGGGGCATGAAGCACGATGACCCTAACAGCGTGCTGGTCGAGCCCGGCAAAACCGCCGAGCTGACCTGGACGTTCACCAAGGCCACTGGCCTGGAGTTCGCCTGCAACATACCCGGGCATTACCAGGCGGGCATGGTCGGCAAGCTCAACGTCGAATGAGCGCTTGTTAAGGGCGGGGGCAAAGGCTGGTAGACTGGCGCGGTTTATTTAGCCAGGTTTCCGCCATGCATCCCGCTGCCGAACATTCGCCGCTGGGCAAGTCCAGTGAATACATCTCCACCTACACCCCTTCGTTGCTGTTCCCGATTCCGCGCGCCGCCAAGTGGGCCGAACTGGGCCTGAGCGCCGAGACCCTGCCGTACAAAGGCGTGGACTTCTGGAACTGCTTCGAATTGTCCTGGCTGCTGCCCTCGGGCAAGCCGGTGGTGGCCATCGGTGAATTCAGTATTCCGGCTGACTCGCCGAATATCATCGAGTCCAAGTCCTTCAAGCTGTACCTCAACTCGCTGAACCAGACCGCGTTTGCCGACACGCAGAGCCTGGAAGCCACGTTGCGCACCGATCTCAGCGCCGCAGCCGGCAAGCCGGTGGGCGTGCGCATCCGCAGCCTGGGCGAGGTGGAAGCCGAAGGCGTGGTGGCCCTGCCGGGCACTTGCATCGATGATCTGGATATCAGCGTCAGCAACTACGAGCACCCGCGCCCGGAACTGCTGCGTTGCGACGATTCGCGTGTGGTGGAGGAAAGTGTGCACAGCCACTTGCTCAAATCCAACTGCCCGGTCACCAGCCAGCCCGATTGGGGCAGCGTGGCGGTGGAATATCGGGGGGCGGCGCTGGATCACGCCAGCCTGTTGGAATACCTGGTGAGCTTTCGCCAACACTCAGATTTCCATGAGCAGTGCGTGGAGCGGATCTTTCTCGACCTGCAGCGTTTGCTCAAGCCAGAGAAGCTGACGGTGTATGCGCGCTATGTGCGGCGGGGTGGGTTGGATATCAATCCGTACCGCAGTACTGAGGATGTGGCGTTCCAGAACGTGCGCCTGGCGCGCCAGTAACCTTCACAGTAAACAGGCTCTTCGCATTTAAGGGTGTAGCTGATTTCTAAACCCTCCTGACTTCAGCAAGCACCTGGCTATGTAATTGGTT
>NZ_JBXAFK010000038.1:0-80353 GCF_058793055.1 Pseudomonas sp. MPR-R2A5 | reverse complement strand
GCGGTCGGCCCGAAGGCCGCCACGGGACCAAGCTCCCTCGCCACAGACCGCTGAAAAAAGTTGTGTAGATACTTATGGCCATCGGGGGCAAGCGCCCTCCCACATTTAGATTTCTGTCAGCGTTGAAGCCAGTGCCTTGGCTTGAAGCGCCACATCGGTCACCGCCGTGCTCTCCCACCACATCCCGCGCAACGGCGGGCCCATGGCGAACAAGCGCGCACTGACCTGGCCCTGGGCATCCAGCACCGCCCCCGACGCATCCGCCGCAATCCCCAACGCCAACGGCCCAGGCTGGACCAACCCGCGCTTGAGCAACTGTTGCGGCAGTGGCCGGGCCACGCGGCGCCAGTCGTACTCGATGCCGCTGGAGTTGATCAGGGCTGCGCCCGACACCAGAGTCACCGCAGGTTCGCCACGCCGGCGCAAACGAATGGTCACGCCGCTGCCCGAAGGCTCCAGCCCCTTGTACGAGGCCGCTTGAATCCGTAACCGCCCCTCCTCATGCAGCCTGGCCACCAACTGCGCACTCAACGGCGGGGAACGGTGATGATGGCTTTCCCACCATGGCCGCACATGCCGCACGAACTGACGCTTCTCGCCCTCGCTGGCCTGGCTCCACAACCGGCCGATATGGGCGCGCACCGTGTCCAACGGCGCCTGCCAATCGATACCCTGCTCCAGCGCGAGGCGGCATTGGCGACGCACCTCGCGCAGCAGTTGCCGAGGGCTTCGCAGGTTGTGGTTCGCGCCGAGAAAGTCTTCCCAGCTGGGCGGTTGCCGGCGCACATGGGGCAGCAGGCCGTGACGGGAAAACACCTCGATCGGCCCACGATGCCCGGCCTGTTCCAGGGACACCACGGCATCCACCATGGTCAGCCCGGAGCCGATGATCAGCACGGGCGCCTGCGGGTCGATCTGGGTCATGGCCTGCACGTCCCACGGGTCGACGGCCGCAGCGTTCAAACCGCTGGACTCGGTCTGGGGCGTGCGCGCCGCCGGGAACATGCCAGTGGCCAACACCGCTTGGGCACCGCGCAGTTGCTGGCCGTTGTCGAGGGTCAGCAATACCCCCTCGTCCTCGACTTGCAGATCGACCACCTCGGCGCGGATATGCTCGACGGTGGACGCCGAAAACGCCTTGGCTTCAGCCAACCGTTGCTGCGCATACAGGCCAAAAATGCCGCGTGGCGGGAACAGTTCGCTGATGGGCACGTGCTGCTGGTCGGACTCAGGCCAACCGCCCGCACCGATGTAGTCGGTGAGCCATTGGGTCAGGTCGTCGGCATTGTCCGGGTCGACACTCATGCGCGCCGCATTGCCATTTAAGGTGTGGCCCAACTCGACCGCGCTGTAGGCCTCGCCACGCCCGAGTTCGCGGCGCGGTTCGATCACCAGGATTTGCCGTTGGCCAGGCAGGCGCAGCAGTTGCACAGCCAGCATCGTGCCGCTCAGGCCGCCGCCGATGATCAGGACATCAGCGTTGCGGATGGTTTCACTCATGCGGATTCGCCCTTACTGTTTACCCAGATAAATGTCACGCAAATCGCCCCGCGCCAGCAACTCGGCGGCGCTGCCACTCAGGACCACCCGCCCAGTATCCAGCACGTAGCCGTGGGACGCATAGTTGAGCGCCACGTTGATGTTCTGCTCGGCGACCAGGAAGCTCACCTGCTGCTCGCGGTTGAGCTGCGCGATGATCTCGAAGATCTCTTGCACGATCATAGGCGCCAAACCCATGGACGGCTCGTCGAGCAGTACCAAAGTAGGACGGGTCATCAACGCCCGGCCGATGGCGACCATCTGTTGCTCGCCACCGGAGGTCAGCCCGGCGCGGGTGTGGCGCTTGGTCTTGAGCCGGGGGAACCAGGCGTAGATGCGCTCCAGGTCGTGTTCCATGGCCTTGCGGCTCAGGCGCCGCACAAAACCACCGCTGCGCAGGTTGTCTTCCACGCTGAGCTGGCCGAACACATGGCGGCCTTCGAGCACATGCACCATGCCTTGGCGCACACGTTGGCTGGGGTCGACACCGGCCAGGTCGACGCCGGCGTATTCGATCACGCCACGGCTGACTTCGGCGCGCTCGGCACGCACCAACCCGGAGATCGCCTTGAGGGTAGTGCTCTTGCCGGCGCCGTTCGCGCCGAGCAAGGCGACGATGGCGCCCTTGGGCACGCTCAGCGACACCCCGGCCACCGCCAGGATCGCGCCGTCGTAGATGACCTCGATGTCGTTGACCGTCAGCAGCGCGGCGTGTCCAGGTTCTGCGGCAGGCAGGCTCATGGTTTATTCATCCCCAGTGCAGGTGCGTGGCGTCAGGCCTTTTTCCTTGGCGAAGGCTGCGGACTTTTCATCGATCAGCGGGCGCAACAGTGCGCGGTCGGCGGCGATCCAGTCGCTGACCAGCGTCCACTGAGCACCGTCCCACTGCTGTACCCGCGCCGAGCCGCCGCCTTCGTGGTCGCGGCACGACAGCTTGAGGTTCTGCATCAGGCCCAGGTAACCCATGGCCTTGAGGCGCGCGTCGTCGATATTCAAGTGCTCCAGGCCCCAGCGGCCTTCTTCGCCATTGAGCGGGCGCTGGCCGAACCTGGCCTGGGCCGTGCGGATCGCCTCCACCGCCACGGCAGCATTCACCAGGCCGGAGTTGTAGTACACGCTGCCGAAGTTCTTCAGGTCCTTGAGGTCGCTGTGGCCCTTGTCGAGGACGGATTGCTTGAGGCGTTTGTGGATCTCGAAGTCGCTGCCGGCCGGGTACGGCGTGAGGGCCAGGTAGCCCTTGGCGGCGGCGCCTGCGGGCAATACGTCTTCGCTGGAACTGGCCCAGATATCGCCGATGATATGGTCCACCGGGAAGCCGAAGCGCGCAGCGGTCTTGACCGCCACGGGGGTCGACACGCCCCAGGTGCGCAGGAACACCCAGTCCGGGTTGGCCTGGCGGACCTGGCGCCATTGCGCCGATTGTTCGTTGCCCGGGTCGGCCACCGGAATCTGGATATTTTCAAAACCGTATTTTTCGGCGAGCAACTTCAACGGGCCGAGGGTTTCGCGACCGTAGGCCGAGTCGTGGTAGACCGTGGCGATCTTCTTGCCCTTGAGCTTGTCGAAACCACCCTCGCGCTGGGCGATGTAGTTCACCAGGGTCGACGCCTCGCTGTAGAACGTCAGCATCACCGGAAAGTTATACGGGAACACCGTACCGTCGGTGGCTTCGGTGCGCCCGTAACCGAGGGTGATCAGCGGGATCTTGTCCACCTCTGCCCTTTCGCTGAGCGCATAGGCCGCCGGCGCGCCATTGGGCTGGTACACCGCGACCGGCGCGCCCTCCAGGCCATGCTTGAAGCGCTCGTAGCATTCGATGCCTTTCTCCGCCGTCCACTCGGTCTCGCATTCCTGCCACACCAACTTGACGCCATTGATGCCGCCTTCGACCTCGTTGATATAACGCAGGTAGTCGATCATCCCGGCCCACACCTGCACACCGCTGGACGCGTAGGCGCCCACGCGATAGGTGGCCAGGGGAATGAATTGCTGGTCCGGCGAGGCCATCGCTTGGGGGACAGCACCGGCCAGGGTTGCCAACGTAAACGCGGCGCCGATCAAGGAACGTTTCAAGGATGCACGCATAAGGATTCTCTTGGAGGAATGTCAGAAACGCAGCGGCCACTGCCGCACACGGTCACGCAGGTTGTGCAACAGGCGGATCAAGCCCTCGGGCTCCTTGATCAGGAACACGATGATCAACACGCCAAAGATGATTTTTTGCAGGTTCTGCAACTGCCCCGCGTCCACCGAACCGCCGAACAGCGCCTGCCCGGCATGGCTGAGGACAATCGGCAGCAGGCTGATAAACGCCGCACCCACGAAGTTGCCGGCGATGCTGCCCATGCCGCCGATGATGATGATGAACAGGATCTGGAATGAGCGATTGATATCGAAGCTGCTGGCGCTGGCCGTGCCCAGGTAGGCGAACGCCCACAGCGCGCCGGCAATGCCCAGGTAAAACGAGCTGACCGCAAACGCCAGGCGCTTGTAGCGCACCACCGGGATGCCAACCACGGCGGCGGCGGTGTCCATGTCGCGGATCGCCATCCAATTGCGCCCGACCTGGCTGCGCACCAGGTTGATGGCGGTCCAGGTCAACAGCAGCACCGTCACCAACGTCAGCCAATAGCGGCCCAGCGGCGTGTTGAGGTCATGGCCGAACAGCGCCAGCTTCGGCGCAGAGATGGTCCCGGACGAGCCGTAGTTGTAGAACCAGGGAAACTTGACGAACAGCCACTCCAGGAAAAACTGCGCGGCCAGGGTGGTGACCATCAGGTAGAAGCCCTTGATCCGCGAGCTGGGCAAGCCGAACAGCAAACCGACCAACGCACTGATAATCCCCCCACCGAGCAGCGCCAGCGGCAGGCCCAGCTCCGGCAGGCGTAACAGGAAACCGTAGGTCGCGAACGCGCCGACGGCCATGAAACCCGCCGCGCCGACCGAGGTTTGCCCGGTATAGCCGGTCAGCAGATTCAAGCCAAGCCCGGCCAGGGACAGCACCAGGAACGGGATCAGGATCGCATTGAGCCAATAGTCATTGCCCCACAGCGGCACCACGATAAAGGCCAGGGCCAGCAGGCCGATCAGGCCCCAGGGCACGCGTCGCTGTACCAGCAACAACGGCGCGGTTTGTTGAGCAACGGGAATCGACATGGTTTCAGACTCGCTCGATGGCGCGCTCGCCGAACAGGCCGGCGGGACGGATATACAGGAAGGCCAAGGCCAATACATAGGCGAACCACGGCGTGATGCCGCCGCCGATCAACGGGCCGATATACACCTCGGCAAGGTTTTCCGCCGCGCCGACAATCAGCCCGCCGACGATGGCCCCGCCAATCGAGGTAAAGCCGCCGATGATCAGCACCGGCAGGGCCTTGAGCACCACCAGCGACAGCGAAAACTGCACGCCCTGGCGCGCCCCCCAGAGCAAGCCGGCCACCAGCCCGACAATCCCCGCCACCGCCCAGACGATCTGCCAGATACGGTTGAGGTTGATGCCGATGGACAGCGCCGCCGTGGTGTCATCCGCCACCGCACGCAGGGACACACCGATGCGGGTCTTGTTGAACAGCAGCGCAAGGACCGTCACCAACAACACGGCAGCCGCGGCCGCGATCAGATCGAACTGACTGAGCATCAGCGGCCCGATGAACAGCGGCACGTCATCAATGCCCAGGTCCAGTGCACGCACCTGGGACCCCATCAAGCCCTGGGCCAGGCCCTCGATGATGAACGACAGGCCAAGGGTGGCCATGAACAGGGTGATCTGCGAACGGTTCACCAAGGGCCGCAGGACCAGGCGCTCGATGAGCAAGGCACCGACGATCATCACGATCACCGTCAGCAGCAGTGCCAGGGCAAACGGCACGCCCTGGTCATGCAGGCTGACGAAGGTCAGCGCGGCAAACAGCAGCATCGAGCCCTGGGCAAAATTGAACACACCGCTGGCCTTGTAGATCAGCACGAAGCCGATGGCGACCAACGAATACATGGTGCCGGCCAGCAGGCCGCCGAGCAGGGTTTCGAAGAAGAACGTCATTCGTTTGCCACTCCGAGATAAGCCGCGATCACATCGGGGTTGGCCTGTACCTCGGCGGGGGTTCCGTCGCCGACCTTGCGCCCGTAGTCGAGCACCACCACATGGTCGGACAGGCCCATCACCACGCCCATGTCGTGCTCGATCAACACCACGGTGGTGCCCAGGTCGCGGTTCACATCGGCGACGAAGCGTGCCATTTCCTGTTTTTCCTCAGCGTTCATGCCCGCCATGGGTTCGTCGAGCAGTAACAGGCTAGGCCCAGCGATCAATGCCCGGCCCAACTCGACACGCTTCTGCAGGCCATAAGAGAGGTTGCCCACCAGCACATCACGCTGAGCTTGCAACTCAAGAAACTCGAGAATGCCCTGGGCGCGCAGGCGGAACGCTTCGGCTTCCCGGCGTGCGCGCGGCAAGCCCAGGGCTTGTTCAATAAAACGGCTGCGCATATGCCGCGACAGGCCGGTAAGGATGTTGTCGAGCACGCTCATCTTCTTGAACAGCGCGTTGTTCTGGAAGGTGCGACCAATGCCCCGGCGCGCGGCACCCAGCGGGTCGATGCGCTGGAAGTGCTGGTCTTCGAAGACGATCTCGCCAGCATCGAAGCGGTACACGCCGTTGAGCACATTGAGCAATGAGCTTTTACCGGCACCATTGGGACCGATCAGCGCGCAGATCTCGCCGCGCGCCACCTCGAAGGACAAGGCATTGATCGCCTTGACGCCCTTGAACGACAGCGAGATATCCCGCACCTGGAGAATGGCTTGGCTCATGCGATGTCCCGTTTGAATTCCGCCAGCCACACCGGCGAAGGGGTGGATGTGTGGGGTTGCCAGATGTAAGCCAGGCGCTGAAAGCCGAGCAGCTTGCGCACACGGTTTTTCAACAGGCGACGCAGGCCGCTTTGCGGGTGGGCGATGGCCCAGTCGCACAGGCGCCGACGCCAGGTGCCATGGGGTGCAAGGCGACTTTCGATTTCGTCGGCCAGGTGCTGCAAGCGTGCGGGTGACAACAGCAAGCCGGTGGGGGCGACTTCGCTGCGATCGCGCCGCGCCGAGGCCAGGCTTTCCGGAAAGGCCAGGCCATGGCCGCTGTTCAGCCATTGCTCCAACACCACCGCCAGCCCCCCCTCCCAGTGGGTGCCCTCTTCGCTCCACAACGCGGTTTCGCCGCTGGGTTGCCACCAGCGTACGAGGTGCTGCGTCGGGTCGATCGGGCCGAGCAACGGGGCAAAATCCAGCAGGTTGGCCGACTGCCAATGCCGCACTTGCTGACGGTCCTGGGTGTAGGCATGGGTGGGACGGATGCGCCATAAATGTTGTTGCAGCGCTTCGGGCTCCAAGTCATCGGCCAGGGTCAGAACTTGCCCGCCGATGGCTTGAGCCGCAAGAGCCAGGAGCAACAGGTTCGGCTCGAACGCCCCGCTGAGGGCCAAGCGCGATTGCTCGTCAAAGCCCTGCTGACGCAAGCCATCGGCCAGGCGTTCCACATCTCGCAAGGCGTCGATCCAGCGCCACGCATACCACTGGCCCTGGCGCTTGTGGCGCAAGGCGGTGTGCAGCGGCGTGGTCTGCGCCCAGTGGTGCAGCTGTTCCAGCGCGTTGGGCAGGTTGCCGAGCCGCTCGGCGGGCCATTCCAGGGCCAGCGGGCTTTTTAGTACGTGCACGCTCATAGGGGTAAAGCTCCTACTGGGAGTTAAGCGTGCGGTGGTCCGCTGGCTGTCTGGGGTCAAGCGGTAACGGTAAATAGCAATCAGAGCAAAGCATTAACTATGCCAATGCAGAATTGCCTTCAAACTCAGCTAATTCATAGGCCTACAACGACGGGCAGGAGCCTCGTTGAACAAAGTGCATATCAACTGTTGCTGGAGCAACAGAAAGCCAACTAAGCCGTCGGTGTGAGCAACAGCGACCTCATACCTAAACCTGCTTAGCCACACGAGCATGAGCGTATCTTTCGAAATAAAAAAAACTCCCGCTATACCTGTCAAACCTGACAGTAGACGTCGCACATCCCCCCGAATAATCTTTAGCCTCATGCTCCCACAGAGGAAGAATCATCATGAACACTTCCGGAAAAATCTCAGCCAACACATCTCTAAAGTGCACTGCAACGATCAAAGACGAGGAAGATGAATATGACGCATTCGATGGCGTTCACTATTCACTATTCATGAATGACCTGCCACTCAAGTGGCTCCTCAACATACGCACCGAAAAAAATGAGAACCAAGACTTTCAAGAATTTTCTTTTTTTATCCCTAACGATGGCGACGTCACTGACAAAACATACGCCATCACTTCAGACTTCACTACCACCTCTGGCGTTAATGCCCTCTGGTCAAAATCAGGCCCCTTCTCTCAAATCAACTACACCGCCACCGAAGGCAGCCTGAAACTGACATTTGACAATAGCACCAAAACAATCAAGGCGACTTTCAACTTCAAGGGGCAGAACAGGGGTAAAACAGTCACCGTGAGTGAGGGCGTTCTGGAGCTTGTGGGGTTCACAGAAAGCAGAAGAAATTATGCGGCACCGACAGTTGTGTGCGACCTGAGTCGCGATATCAACGCACGCTATGAGTCTAATGAGGATAATCTATACATCAGTTCAAATAACCAGATCGCGGGATGGTCGCGAGCGTTTGCGACAAGGCCAGACGTATACGACTATCGAATAGCCATATTCATTTCAAGAGACCTTCCGACAGGCACCTACGCTATCAGTGAAGACAGCAAAGAGGTCAGTGTTATTTTTTATAACATGAGTGGATCTTATATCTACCATGGCGAAGAAGGTCAGTTGACAATACGTTCACTCCCCAACGTTGACAGTAACAATAACATTACGGGAACCTTCGCAGGAACGTTCAACTTTGTGGCCGGTGCAACCGACCCCAGTGGTGGGCGACACTTTACCGAAGCACGCAATGGCGTTTTCAGTATTACTCGATAGGCGTTTATCTTTCATGCGGGGTTTGCGATCTTTATCACATCCCCCGCTGAACCATTTACACAGCAGGATCATATGTGTACTTGTCTCACTGCAAACCTTCCAAAATCCTGTAACCACTGCCTGGATGGGAACTCGACAACCTTGCTCCGTTGCCAAATAACTTCTCGCGCAACGTGCCCTGGGCATATTCAGTCTTGTACACACCGCGCTTCTGCAACTCCGGCACCAGCAACTCCACGGCGTCGATGAAGGTTTCGTGAGTCAATGCATAGGCCAGGTTGAAGCCATCCACATCGGTTTCTTCCACCCACTCCTGCAACAGATCCGCCACGGTTTCCGGACCACCGACAAACAGCGGGCCAAAACCGCCGATGCCGACCCAATCGGCGAGCTCGTTGGGCGTCCAGACCTTGTTCGGGTCTGCCGTGGAAAAGGCTTCCACCGCCGATTGAATGGCGTTGGTATGCACATGCTTGAGCGGTTCATCCGGTTTGAACTGGCTAAAATCGATACCGGTCCAGCCGGAGATCAGCGCCATCGCGCCTTCGTAGCTGACGTAGGATTTGTACTCGTCGAACTTGGCTTTGGCCTTGGCATCCGTCTCGCCGACGATCACCGTCTGCAGGTTGAAGATCAGGATTTTCTTCGGATCACGCCCGGCCTCGGCGGCACGACGGCGGATGTCGGCAACGGTCTTTTTCAGCAAGACTTTAGATGGCGCGGCGACGAACACACACTCGGCCTGTTCAGCGGCGAACTGCTTGCCACGGCTGGACGCACCGGCCTGGTACAGCACCGGCGTGCGCTGCGGCGAGGGTTCACACAGGTGAATACCGGGCACCTGGAAGTGTTTGCCGACATGACGGATCTCGTGGATCTTGCTCGGGTCGCTGAAAATCCGGCGCTCGCGGTCGCGCAACACGGCGCCCTCCTCCCAACTGCCTTCCCAGAGTTTGTAGCAGACCTCCAGGTATTCCTCGGCGTAGTCGTAGCGCGCGTCGTGTTCGGTCTGGGCTTTCTGGCCGAGGTTCTTGGCGCCGCTTTCCAGGTAGGAGGTGACGATGTTCCAGCCGATACGGCCCTTGGTCAGGTGATCCAGGGTGGAGAGCCGACGGGCAAATGGATACGGATGCTCGAAGGACAGCGAGGCAGTCAGGCCGAAGCCCAGATGCTCGGTGACCAGCGCCATCGGCGCGATCAGCGACAACGGATCGTTGACCGGCACCTGGGTCGCCTGGCGGATGGCCGCGTCGCCATTGCCGTTGTACACATCGTAGATACCCAGCACGTCGGCGATGAACAAGCCGTCGAACTTGCCGCGCTCAAGGATTTTCGCCAGGTCGGTCCAGTACTCCAGGTCCTTGTACTGCCACGAACGGTCACGCGGGTGCGCCCACAGGCCGGGCGATTGGTGGCCGACACAGTTCATGTCGAAGGCATTCAAGCGGATTTCACGGGACATCAAAGCACTCCGTTGAGGTAATAGTTGCCGACGATCTGGTATTTCCAGCGCAACGGGTCATCGAGGCTCGACGGCAGTTCGGTGCGTTGGCCGGTCAGTTCGAATTCGGCGTTGCTCGCGGCGATGAGGGCTTCGGCGGCGGCGATCTGCGCTTCGGTGGCGGCCACCGGGCTGGGGTGGGTTTCAGCGCGTTCCAGCAGGGCGGCGGCCACGTCGATGCGGATCTGTAGATCACCGAAGCGGCTGATGACATAGGGGTCATCGCTTGTCTCGACATGGCGGCGGGTGCTGTCCAACAGTTGGCGCGCAAGGCTCAGTGCGGTCATGGTCAATCCTCAGTTCCAGGCGTGGCGCGCGGGCTTCACGCCGTTGAGCACGAAATTGCCGATCAGGTGGTATTTCCAGCGGGCCGGGTCGTGCAGGGTGTGGGTGCGTGCGTTGCGCCAGAAGCGGTCAAGGTTGTGTTTGCCGGTGACGGAGCGGGTGCCGGCCAGTTCGAAGAGCTTGCTGCTGGCGAGCAACGCGGTTTCGGCCGACAGGACTTTGGCCTGGGCGACGATCAGTGAAGCGTTGGCGACGGTGTCTTCATTCGGTTCGGCCAGGGCCAGGTCCACAGCCTTGCCGGCCTTGGCGAGGATGGCTTCGGTGCCGTGCACACGCCATTCCAGATCGCCGATGGCGGCGATGGTGAACGGGTCTTGCCAGCCGTGATCCTGCTGGCTGTCGATCCAGGGTCGCGCCTGGCGCGCATAGATTTTGGCTTGTTCAAGGGCGCCCAGGGCGATGCCGGTGTCGACCGCCGCCTGGATGATCTGTGAAATCGGGCCGTTGGCGGTGGGTTGATCGAAGGCCTGGTGAGCGGGGATCACCGCGCTGAGGGGCACGGTTACGCCATCGAGGGTCACGCCGCCGCTGGCGGTGGTGCGCTGGCCGAAGCCGTCCCAGCTGTCGATAACGGTGAGGCCTGGCGCATCGCGTTCAACCAAGGCAATAAACGCCTGGCCGTGCTCGTTATTGCCAACGGTGGGCACCAGATGGGCGAACAGCGCACCGGTGCAGTAGAACTTCTCGCCATTGATCTGTGCGGTGTCGCCGTGAAAACGGATCTGGGTATCGAAGGTGCCGGCGTTTTTGCTCTTGGCCTCGGAGAACGCATTGCCGAAACGGTAACCGGCCAGGACCTTGCCGAAGTAGTGTCGCTTTTGTTCCTCGGTGGCTGTTTGCAGCAGGATATCCACCACACCCAGATGGTTCTGTGGGATTTGCCCCAGTGACGGGTCGGCAGCGGAGATCAACTTGATCACCTCGGCCACGGTCACATAGGACACCTCGGCGCCGCCGTAGGCTTTGGGAACGGTGATGCCCCACAAGCCGCTGGCGGAAAACTCGTCAAGCTCGGCAAGCGGCAGGCGCCGCTCACGGTCGCGCGCACTGGCGTCGACCGCAAAGCGTTCGGCCAGGCGCTGGGCGACCTCGATGGCTTCCGCGTCCGAGCGGATGATATGGGCAGGGTGTTGAGGGTGGGCAGACATGGGCCGACTCCAGGCTCCGAGGGGATGCTGGAGTGATTGCAGGAGTCGTGCCTGAATTTAATCGTCAGTAAAATCAGTGGGTTGCTGCGTATACGGGCGCGCAACCGCGGTTTCAAACCAGCAAAGTGTCCATCCACTGTTGGCTGGCAAACAGTTAGATCACCACATTGCGCACAAAGCGCACGGCAACGTGGCCGTCATTGCGATAGGCATGGGGCTGGTGGCTGGCGAACATGAAGAATTCGCCGGCACCGATGGTGTTTTCCTGGTCGCCGACCACCAACGTCAGGCTGCCCTCGAAGACGAACAGTTGCTCGCTCCACCCTTCCAGGTCGGGGTCCGGGCAATAGCGATCACCCGGCTCAAGGCGCCACTCCCACAATTCGACCTCACGCCGCGCCGTGGCCTTGGCCAGCAACACCGCCTTGCTGCCGTCGATTTCGCCGGCCCAGGCCAGCTCGTTGATGCGGCTGTGATCGCGCACATCCGGCGCCTGGATCAGGTCGCTGAACGCCACATCCAGCGCTTCGGCCACACGGTCGAGGGTGGACAGGCTGACGTTCTTCTCCCCCGCTTCGATGGCCACCAGCATGCGCCGGCTGACCCCGGACTTTTCCGAAAGCGCAGTCTGGCTCATGTCGGCAGCATGACGCAGGCGACGAACGTTCTGGCTGACGTGCTGCAGGACCGAAGCCCGTTGTGGATTTTCTTTGTGCACTATATTGCTCAATGGGTGGGTGTGCGCAGTATACTGCCCAGCGTGCGGCGCATTGTGCGGTCCGTGCCTTTCCCTTGCAAGACCGAGCCGCCATGACCACCCCGAAATCCTCCCCGCGTTTCAACCGCTTCAGCAAAGCCGAATGCATCCTGGTGTTTATCACGATGATTTGGGGCGGCACGTTTTTGCTGGTGCAACACGCCATGACCGTCAGCGGGCCGATGTTTTTCGTGGGCCTGCGCTTTGCCGCGGCGGCGGTTGTGGTGGGGTTCTTTTCCTTGCGGACCTTACGCGACCTGACGTTGTTCGAACTGAAGGCGGGCGTGTTTATCGGCGTGGCGATCATGTTCGGCTATGGCTTGCAGACCATTGGCCTGCAGACGATCTTGAGCAGCCAATCGGCGTTCATTACCGCGCTGTATGTGCCGTTTGTGCCGTTGCTGCAATGGCTGGTGCTGGGCCGTCGTCCGGGGTTGATGCCGAGCATTGGCATCATGCTGGCGTTTGCCGGGTTGATGTTGTTGACCGGGCCGGCTGGGGCATCGCTGAATTTCAGCGCTGGGGAGATCGCGACCTTGATCGGTGCGGTGGCGATAGCCGCCGAGATCATTTTGATCAGTGCGTTTGCCGGGCAGGTAGACGTACGCCGGGTGACCGTGGTGCAACTGGCAACGGCGTCGCTGCTGTCGTTCCTGATGGTGGTGCCGATGGGCGAAGCGTTGCCGGGGTTCTCCTGGCTGCTGCTGTTCAGCGCCGTGGGCCTGGGCCTGACCAGTGCGGTGATCCAGGTCGCAATGAACTGGGCGCAGCAGAGCGTTTCGCCGACACGGGCCACGTTGATCTATGCCGGGGAACCGGTGTGGGCAGGCGTTGTGGGGCGGATCGCTGGCGAGCGGTTCTCGCCGATTGCGATGCTGGGGGCGGCGTTGATTGTGGTGGCGGTGATTGTGAGCGAGATGAAGACGCGCGGGCAAAAGGCGCAGGCGCTGGAAGAGGCGTTGGAGCAAGAGCGTCAGAATTGAGGCAGCTGGGGGCTGCGAAGCAACCTAACGCGGGCAAGCCCTGATGCCAGTCTGTCAAGGAGGAACACGGTAACTGTGGCAAGCGGGTGTGTTGTAGCAAGCAGGCTTGTTGTAGCAAGCGGGCCTGTTGTGGCGAGCGGGCTTGCCCCGCGTTGGGCTGCGCAGCAGCCCCAATAAGAACGCTGCGGTGTGCCAGGCTGCTCCCGGGGCTGTGTTTTGGGGCTGCTTCGCAGCCCAACGCGGGGCAAGCCCGCTCGCCACAACAAGCCCGCTGCCACAGCAGCCACAGGGGAGCGATCAGGTCCGAAACACTGCCAAATGGGATTATTCGACCTATCTTGTAGGATCCTGCCACATCTTGCCGTTTGGTGATCACGAAAGCGGCACGTATGATGCATCCCAAACTCCTGCAGATTAGAAGCCTATGTCCCTGATAGTTCTACTGCTTCTGCCTTTCATTGGCAGCTGTCTGGCGGCCTTGCTGCCGCATAACGCACGTAACACCGAATCCCTGCTGGCTGGCCTTGTGGCCCTGGTCGGAACCGTTCAAGTCGCCCTGCTCTACCCCCAGATCGCCCACGGTGGCGTGATCCGCGAAGAATTCATGTGGTTGCCCAGCCTCGGCCTGAATTTCGTCTTGCGTATGGACGGGTTCGCCTGGCTGTTCTCGATGCTGGTGCTCGGCATCGGCACGCTGGTGTCGCTGTATGCGCGTTACTACATGTCGCCGGACGATCCGGTGCCGCGCTTCTTCGCGTTTTTCCTGGCGTTCATGGGCGCCATGCTCGGCCTGGTGATTTCCGGCAACCTGATCCAGATCGTGTTCTTCTGGGAACTGACCAGCCTGTTCTCGTTCCTGTTGATCGGCTACTGGCACCACCGCGCTGATGCACGGCGCGGTGCGTACATGGCGTTGATGGTGACGGGCGCCGGTGGATTGTGCCTGCTGGCGGGCGTGATGCTGCTGGGGCATATCGTCGGCAGCTATGACCTGGACAAGGTGCTGGCGGCGGGTGATCAGATACGTGCGCATTCCCTGTACCCGGTGATGCTGGCCCTGGTGCTGATTGGCGCGCTGAGCAAAAGCGCGCAGTTCCCGTTCCACTTCTGGCTGCCCCACGCGATGGCAGCGCCCACCCCGGTTTCAGCCTATCTGCACTCGGCGACGATGGTGAAGGCCGGCGTGTTCCTGCTGGCCCGCCTGTGGCCGTCGCTGTCCGGCAGCGAAGAATGGTTCTATATCGTCGGCGGTGCCGGCGCGATTACCCTGCTTCTCGGCGCTTACTGCGCCATGTTCCAGAATGATCTCAAAGGCCTGCTGGCCTACTCCACCATCAGCCACCTCGGGCTGATCACCTTATTGCTTGGCCTGAACAGCCCGCTGGCCGCCGTCGCAGCAGTGTTCCACATCCTCAATCACGCCACCTTCAAGGCCTCGCTGTTCATGGCGGCGGGCATCATCGACCACGAAAGCGGCACCCGGGACATCCGCAAACTCAGTGGCCTGGTGCGCTTGATCCCGTTTACCGCGACGTTGGCGATGGTGGCCAGTGCATCCATGGCCGGCGTACCACTGCTCAACGGCTTCCTGTCCAAAGAGATGTTCTTCGCCGAAACCGTGTTTATCTCGGCAACCGCCTGGGTGGAAATCGCCCTGCCGATGATCGCGACCATCGCCGGTACGTTCAGCGTGGCCTACGCCCTGCGCTTTACCGTGGATGTGTTCTTCGGCCCGGCCGCCACCGACCTGCCGCACACGCCCCACGAACCGCCACGCTGGATGCGCGCGCCGGTTGAGCTGCTGGTGTTTACCTGCCTGCTGGTGGGCATCTTCCCGGCCCAAGTGGTCGGTTCGATCCTCGCTGCCGCCGCGCTGCCGGTGGTCGGCGGCGTGCTGCCGGAGTACAGCCTGGCGATCTGGCACGGCTGGAATGCACCGATGATCATGAGCCTGGTGGCCATGTCCGGCGGTGTGGTGCTGTACCTGCTGCTGCGTAAGCAACTCAAGCGTGGCCGCTTCAAATACCCGCCAATCATCAGCTACTTCAACGGCAAGCGCGGCTTCGAACGCAGCCTGGTGGTGATGATGCGCGGCGTGCGCAAGATCGAGAAACGCATCAGCACCAAGCGCCTGCAGACCCAATTGTTCCTGCTGGTGCTGGTGGCCGTGATCGGCGGCATGATCCCCGTGATCAACAGCGGCCTCAGCTGGGGCGACCGGCCGAAGATCCCGGGCTCCATCGTGTTCGTGACCCTGTGGTTGCTGGCGATTGCCTGCGCCCTGGGCGCTGCCTGGCAAGCCAAGTACCATCGGCTGGCCGCCCTGACCATGGTCAGCGTATGTGGCCTGATGACCTGCATCACCTTCGTGTGGTTCTCGGCGCCGGACCTGGCGCTGACGCAACTGGTGGTCGAAGTGGTCACCACCGTGCTGATCCTGCTGGGCCTGCGCTGGCTGCCACGGCGGATCGAAGAAGTCTCGCCACTGCCCAGCTCGCTGCGCAAGGCACGCGTTCGGCGCCTGCGCGACTTCCTGCTGTCCACCGTGGTCGGCGGCGGCATGGCGCTGCTGTCCTACGCGATGTTGACGCGCCAGACGCCTAACGACATCTCATCGTTTTACCTCAGCCGCGCCCTGCCCGAAGGCGGTGGCAGCAACGTGGTGAACGTGATGCTGGTGGACTTCCGCGGCTTCGACACCCTCGGCGAAATCACCGTGCTCGGCGCCGTCGCGCTGACCGTCTACGCCCTGCTGCGGCGCTTCCGCCCGTCAAAAGAGAGCATGGAATTGCCGCCGCAACAGCGCCAGTTGGCGCCGGACGTGGCCACCGACCTGGTCAACCCGCGCCAGGCCAGCGACACCGCCCTGGGCTTCATGATGGTGCCGGCAGTGCTGGTGCGCCTGCTGCTGCCGATTGCGCTGGTGGTGTCGTTCTACCTGTTCATGCGCGGCCACAATCAACCGGGCGGCGGGTTTGTCGCCGGGCTGGTGATGTCGGTGGCGTTTATCCTGCAATACATGGTCGCCGGCACCCAGTGGGTCGAGGCGCAGATGAGTTTGCGGCCGATGCGCTGGATGGGCTTCGGGCTGTTCTCGGCGACCCTCACCGGGCTGGGTGCGTTGTTTGCCGGCTACCCATTCCTCACCACCCATACGTGGCATTTCAGCTTGCCGGTGCTGGGCGACATTCATATCGCCAGCGCGTTGTTCTTCGACGTCGGCGTGTACGCCATGGTCGTCGGCTCGACCCTGTTGATGCTCACCGCCCTCGGTCACCAGTCGGTACGGGCCCATAAACCGAGCAACCAGGCCAAAGTGGTTGCCGCAACGGAAGGAGCCGCCTGATGGAAGAAGTCATTGCAATTGCCATTGGGGTCCTGGCTGCCTCGGGCGTCTGGTTGATCCTGCGGCCACGGACGTTCCAGGTGGTGATGGGCCTGTGCCTGCTGTCATACGGGGTCAACCTGTTCATCTTCAGCATGGGCAGCCTGTTTATCGGCAAGGAGCCGATCATCAAGGACGGCGTGCCGCAAGACCTGCTGCATTACACCGACCCCCTGCCCCAGGCACTGGTGCTGACGGCGATCGTGATCAGCTTCGCGATGACCGCGTTGTTCCTCGTGGTGCTGCTGGCATCGCGGGGCCTGACCGGCACCGACCATGTGGACGGCCGGGAGCCCAAGGAATGAACCTGGCGTACTCCCTGATCGCCGCGCCGATCCTGCTGCCCCTGCTGACCGCGGCATTGATGCTGATGCTTGGCGAAAAACGCCGGCCACTCAAGGCCCGCATCAACCTGTTCTCGACCCTGCTCGGCCTCGGCCTCTCGGTGTTCCTGATGGGGTGGATGCACGGCAGTAGCGATGCGGTGGTGGTTTACCTGCTGGGCAACTGGCAAGCGCCGTTCGGCATCGTGCTGGTGGCGGATAAGTTATCGGTGCTGATGCTGGTGCTGACCGGCATCGTCGGCGTCAGCGCGCTGTTGTTTGCCATGGCCCGCTGGGACCGTGCCGGCACCAGTTTCCATGCGCTGTTCCAGATTCAGTTGATGGGCTTGTACGGTGCCTTCCTGACCGCCGACCTGTTCAACCTGTTCGTCTTCTTCGAAGTGCTGCTGGCCGCGTCCTATGGCTTGATGCTGCACGGTTCGGGGCGCGCACGGGTGTCGTCGGGGCTGCATTACATCGCGATCAACCTGCTGGCCTCGTCGCTGTTCCTGATCGGCGCGGCGATGGTCTATGGCGTCACCGGCACGCTGAACTTCGCCGACCTAGCGTTGAAAATCCCGCTGGTGCCGGAAGCCGATCGCGGCCTGTTGCATGCCGGCGCGGCGATCCTCGCCACCGCATTCCTGGCCAAGGCGGGCATGTGGCCGCTGAATTTCTGGTTGGCACCCGCCTACTCCTCGGCCAGCGCGCCGGTGGCGGCGATGTTCGCGATCATGACCAAGGTCGGCGTGTACACCGTGCTACGTTTGTGGACCCTGCTGTTCTCTGGCCAGGCCGGCGCGTCGGCACTGTTCGGCGGCGACTGGCTGGTGTACGGCGGCATGGCCACGATCATCTGCGCCTCACTGGCCATGGTGGCGGCGCAGCGCCTGGAGCGCATGGCCAGTCTGAGCATTCTGGTATCGGCCGGCATCCTGCTGTCAGCGGTGGGGTTCGCCCAGCCAAGCCTGACGGCAGGCGCATTGTTCTATCTGGTCAGCTCGACATTGGCGCTGAGTGCCCTGTTCCTGCTGGCGGAACTGATCGAGCGATCGCGCTCGGCCAACGACCTGCCTTTGGATGAAGAAATCGATGCGCTGCCCAAAGCCATGGAGTCCTTGCATCCACGGCCAGGCGTCAACCTCGATGACGAACAGAAAGCCGTGGTCGGCCAGGTCATTCCCTGGACCATGGCGTTCCTCGGCCTGAGCTTTATTGCCTGCGCCCTGCTGATTATCGGCATGCCCCCGTTGTCGGGGTTTATCGGCAAACTCAACCTGCTGAGTGCGCTGCTCAATCCGATCGGCCTGTGGTTCAGCATTGATGAGCCGATTCGCCCGGCTGCCTGGGGCCTGGCCGCCTTGTTGATCCTGTCGGGCCTCGCATCGCTGATGGCCTTCGCCCGCCTGGGCATCCAGCGCTTCTGGACCCCGGAAGAGCGCCCTTCGCCGCTGCTGCGCCGCTTCGAATGCCTGCCGATTTTCTTCCTGCTGGGCTTGAGCGTCGTGCTGACGTTCAAGGCCGAACCGCTGATGAACTACACCCTGGACATCGCCAAGAGCCTGAACAACCCAGAACGCTACGTAATGGCCGTCATGGCCCAGCGCCCGATACCCAGCCCCGAAGCCCGCGCCGCGCTGGAGGTGCAACCATGAAGCGCCTGTTCCCTGCCCCGTGGCTGTCGCTGGCGTTGTGGGTGCTGTGGCTGGTACTCAACCTGTCCGTCAGCCCCGGCAACCTGCTGCTAGGGGCACTGCTGGGCTTTCTCGCGCCGCTGCTGATGGCGCCACTGCGTCCGCTGCCGATCCGCATCCGCCGCCCTGGGGTGATCATCCGCCTGTTCTTTCTGGTCGGCCGCGACGTGATCATCTCCAACCTGCAGGTGGCCTGGGGGGTGCTGGTGTGCGGCTCGCGACCACCGCGTTCGCGCTTCGTCAAAATCCCCCTGGACCTGCGCGACCCCAATGGGCTGGCTGTGCTGTCAATGATCACCAGCGTGACGCCCGGTACCGTCTGGTCCGAACTGGCCCTGGACCGCAGCATCCTGCTGTTGCACGTGTTCGATCTGGATGACGACGCGCAGTTTATCCAGCACTTCAAACACGCCTACGAACGGCCCCTGATGGAGATCTTCGAATGAGCCCCCTGCTCTCCAATGCGATCCTGTTCAGCCTGTTCCTGTTCTCCCTGGCCATGGTGCTGACGTTGATCCGCCTGTTCAAAGGCCCCTCGGCCCAGGACCGGGTACTGGCGCTGGACTACCTGTACATCCTGGCGATGTTGATGATGCTGGTGCTGGGTATCCGGTATGCCAGTGACACCTACTTTGAAGCGGCGCTGTTGATCGCGCTGTTCGGCTTCGTCGGCTCATTTGCCCTGGCGAAATTCCTGCTGCGTGGGGAGGTGATTGAATGATGCCGTTATGGATGGAAATCGTCGTCGCGGTACTGTTGGTGTTGAGCAGCGTGTTCGCACTGATCGGCGCGATTGGCTTGCTGCGCATGAAAGACTTCTTCCAGCGCATGCACCCGCCGGCACTGGCCTCGACGCTGGGCGCGTGGAGTGTGGCATTGGCATCGATTATCTATTTTTCGGGGCTCAAGTCCGGACCGGTGCTGCACGGCTGGTTGATTCCGATTTTGCTGTCGATCACCGTGCCGGTGACCACCCTGCTGCTGGCGCGCACAGCGTTGTTTCGCAAGCGCATGGCTGGCGATGATGTACCCGCCGAAGTCAGCAGCCGCCGTTGATCCCTATAGAAAACACGGTCAAAACTGTAGGAGGGGGCTTGCCCCCGATGGCGGTGGATCAGTCAGCTCACCTGTAGCTGACCCACTGCTATCGGGGGCAAGCCCCCTCCCACATTTGGATTGGCGCTAGGCAAAAGACCTGATGTGCGCCGCCAATTCCGCCAACCCCTTATCATCGGCCCGCACATGATCGTGGGAAGAGATATAGCCCTCATATGCCTCAAAAAACTTATCCACCTTAGAGCTCAACGGCTTGAACGTGCTGTCCTGCCCAGTCCCATGCATGGGAAACAGCTTCGCATGCAGATGATCCACCCCATACCCTTCCAGCATCATCCCCGTACGGGCCACATCGGGAAACGCACGGTCGATCTGAAGCGCGGTTTTCTTCGCTGCAACGGCAAGCCCGGCCAACACCTCATCCGACTGCGCAAACGCATAGCTGCCGTAGTGCTGCTTTGGGATTACCACGCTGAAACCCGGTGTATTGGGAAAGATCGAAAGAAACGCCATATGCTGGTCGTC
Organism: Pseudomonas sp. MPR-R2A5; assembly: GCF_058793055.1. Taxonomy (NCBI): domain Bacteria; kingdom Pseudomonadati; phylum Pseudomonadota; class Gammaproteobacteria; order Pseudomonadales; family Pseudomonadaceae; genus Pseudomonas; species Pseudomonas sp. MPR-R2A5. The sequence goes on along the minus strand of NZ_JBXAFK010000038.1, from coordinate 60,103 downwards.
TTCCCACAGAATGTGCGCTGGGGAGGTCTTTTGAACAATGCTGCAGAAGATACAATCCATTTGAATCACCGCTGGTTTCATCGTGGGTTTGGTCGTGTCGACCATCTAAAGCCAGGCTGCGGCGGACGTCAAAACAAATGGCAACTTTCCGAAATGTCCTAGGACGTATGCGATGAGTAAAACCTACACCCCTGCCACCGCCGCCGCCGACGTCGAAACCACGCTCGCCTGGCTTGGCGGGCGCTGGAAGCTGATCATTCTGTTCCACCTGTTCGGCGGCCAGGTGCAGCGTTATTCCGAACTTGAGCGACTGATCCCGGATATCTCGCAAAAGATGCTCGCCCAGCAATTGCGCCAGCTCGAAGCCGATGGCCTGGTACAGCGCACGGTCTACCCAGTGGTGCCGCCCAAGGTGGAATACCGTATGACCGAGTGGGGGCAGAGCCTGTGCCCGGTACTGGATGGCCTGCTCAAATGGCAGGCCGCCAAACCGACGAATTAGACAGTAGGGACGGTGCCGCCGTCGATCACGTACTCGGTGCCGCTGATCGACGCGGCGCGGGGCGAGACCAGGAAGGCGATCAAGTCAGCCACCTCCTGAGGCTTGGCCGGCCGTCCAAGCGGAATACCGCCGAGCGCCTGCATGATGATCTGCTTGCCCCCCTCGTAATCCGTTCCCGCCTGCTCCGCCAGGCGCTCCGCCAGTGCTACCGCCGCGTCCGTCTCCACCCAGCCCGGCGAAACCCGCACCACCCGAATACCCTTGGGCGTGACTTCTTTCGACAGGCTCTTGCTGTAGGTCGCCAATGCTGCCTTTGCAGCGGCATACGCCGTGGTCGAATCCGGCAACGGCAACTCCCGCTGGATCGACGTGACATGAATAATCACCCCGGCGCCGCGCGCGAGCATCCCAGGCAGGAGCGCCCGATCCACCCGCACTGCCGCCATCAGGTTCTGGCCCAGGGCATTCGCCCACTGCTCATCATCGAGCACCGCAAAACCACCGCCGGGCGCGCTTGAGCCGCCGAGCACATTGACGATGATATCGACGCCGCCAAGCCGAGCCTTCACCGCCTCAGTAGCACTCGCACAACCGGCGGCAGTGCCTAGGTCGGCAGCGATGAAATGCACGCCTTCGGGCGTCGAATCCGCCGCCGAACGCGCGACCGAAATCACCTGGGCGCCTTGTTCACGCAACACCGCCACCACGGCGGCGCCGATACCTTTGGTGCCACCGGTGACCAGCGCACGAAGGCCTTTTAGTCCGAGATCAAAGCTCATGGAACCTACTCCTGGATAAACGAAGACCGCAGGATAGGAACCGGGCGGATAGCCCACAAGAACGCACGAAAAGGTAATGGGCTAACCCAAAAGTTAGTGTCTGGATTCAGGGGTCCTCGTAACACACCCAACTGTAGGAGTCGGCTTGCCAGCTCCTAAAAGCGTAATGGGGGCTTGTCCTTACAGAATCGGCGCGCCAAATCTGTTCAGGCGTGGCATCCAGTGATCCAGGATCTGCGCCGATGCCAGCACATGATGTGCCCGCCCGATCAACAGCCGACGCGGCACAAAACCGATGTACCGGGAGTCATCGCTGTTATCGCGATTGTCCCCCAGCATGAAATAGCTGTCGGCCGGCACCACCACCGGCCCGAAATTGCGCAGTGCCCGCACCGTCGGCATGAACTGCACCGTGCGCTGACGGTTGGCCGCCCGTTCGGTCAGCTTGATTCCTGGCACCGTATGGCCGGGCAGGATGGGTTCGCTGATGTCCTGCGCGTCACTGTAGGTGGCAGGCACGCCGTTGACCCACAACACCTCATCTTTCATTTCCAGGGTGTCGCCGGGAATACCGACGATGCGCTTGATCAGGCGCATGCCATCCTTGGGCGACGAGAACGTCACCACATCGCCGCGCTGGGGATTATCGAGTTTGGCCAGGGAGATGTCCGTGAGCGGCAGCTTGAGGTCGTAGGCCACGCGATTGACCAACACCACATCGCCCTCCAGCAATGTCGGGCGCATAGAGCCAGAGGGAATGGGATTCCAGTCGGCCAGGGATGTACGGAAAACGCCGAAGCACAACCAGAAAATAATTGCGTAACGGTAACGGATCAACCAACTTCGCATACATCCTCGCACGGCAGAAAGGGGGCGTAAGGGCTATCTTTATCGCCGCTCGGTTGTTACACGCAAAGATTAAATTAACATTAGCGCCAGGCTAAAAGCCCCCGTTGACTGTCGTTGCGTCCAGCGCATAAAGAGGAGTGTCCACCATGGAGATCAAATGTTCTGTCTTTATCGCCGCCAGCATCGACGGCTTTATTGCCCGTCCAGACGGTGATATCGAATGGTTGCTCCGGCCGGAATATGAAACCGCTGAGTTGAAAGGCATGACCTATGAACGCTTTATCGCCACGGTCGATGCGCTGGTGATGGGCCGAAAAACCCTGGAGAAAGTAGTGTCCTTCCCCAAGTGGCTCTATGAGGGTACACCGGTCATTGCGCTCTCTCACCAGCCGCTGCAAATCCCTGCACATCTGGAGGGCAAGGTCGAGGTCATGGCGGGAGACGCAACCACACTCGTGGCGGCGTTAGCTGAGCGCGGCATGAAGCATCTCTATATCGACGGTGGCCAAACGATCCAGGCGTTTCTTGAAGCGGGCCTGATCAATGAGCTGATCATTACCCGTATCCCGGTTTTACTCGGGCAAGGGATCCCGCTATTCAGTCAGGTTGGCAGTGAGCATGAGCTCCACCACGTCGGAACGTACGTGTCGGACAATGGTTTTGTGCAGAGTCGATATCAAGTGGCAGCAGGCTCTCGCACCGCGCAATAGGGGGCAAGCCCCCTCCCACACTGGATCGCGGGTGGCAGGTGGAGAGCAGCCCGGCTGTGGATCTCGTGGATACCGCCAATCCCCTGTGGGAGATGTCGAGCTTTAGCGAGGCTTCGATGGCGGTGGCACGGTTGAAAGGTGTGTTGGCTGACCCACCGCCATCGGGGGCAAGCCCCCTCCCACATTTGATCGCGGGTGGCAGGTGGAGAGCCGCCCGGCTGTGGATCTCGTGGATACCGCCGATCCCACACTGGATCGGGTCAGCCGCTCACTAAAAACAGGGCGCAAAAAAACGCCCCGAACCAGTCGGGGCGTTTTTTATTCAGGGTTTGCTGATCAAGCCTGGTCGGCCAACCGCCACGTCGTCCCGCCTTTGCCGTCTTCCAACACCACGCCCATCGCGGTCAGTTGGTCACGGATACGGTCGGATTCCGCCCAGTCCTTGTTGGCACGAGCCGCCAGACGCGCCTGGATCAGCGCATCGACCTCAGCCGCATCCACACGCCCTTCGGCGCCGGCTTGCAGGAAGTCGTCGGCTTCCATCTGCAACACGCCCAGGACGCTGGCCAGTTCTTTCAAGCGCGCCGCCAGGCCCGCCGCTGCGTCGAGATCACTCTCGCGCAGGCGGTTGATCTCGCGCACCATTTCGAACAGCACAGCGCAGGCTTCGGGGGTGCCGAAGTCGTCGTTCATCACTTCGGTAAACCGCGCCACGAAAGCTTCGCCGCCAGCCGGTGCAACGGCGGGCAAGCCTTTCAACGCGTGGTAGAAGCGCTCCAGGGCGCCTTTGGCGTCCTTGAGGTTGTCTTCCGAGTAGTTGATGGCGCTGCGGTAGTGGCTGGATACCAGCAGGTAACGCACCACCTCCGGGTGGTACTTTTCCAGTACGTCGCGGATGGTGAAGAAGTTGTTCAAGGACTTGGACATCTTCTCGCCATTGATGCGGATCATGCCGCAGTGCATCCAGGCGTTGGCGTAGGTCTTGCCGGTGGCGGCTTCGCTTTGGGCGATTTCGTTCTCGTGGTGCGGGAACTCCAGGTCGCTGCCGCCACCATGGATGTCGAAGGTCTCGCCCAGGCAGCAGGTGGACATCACCGAGCATTCGATGTGCCAGCCCGGACGCCCGGCGCCCCATGGCGATTCCCAGCTTGGTTCGCCGGGCTTGGTGCCTTTCCACAGCACGAAGTCCAGCGGATCCTGCTTGGCCTCGTCGACTTCGATGCGCGCGCCGATGCGCAGGTCTTCGATTTTCTTGCGCGACAGCTTGCCGTAGCCCATGAACTTGGCGACGCGGTAGTACACGTCGCCATTGCCTGGGGCGTAGGCGTAGCCCTTGTCGATCAGGGTCTGGATCATCGCGTGCATGCCAGGGATGTGGTCCGTGGCACGCGGCTCCATGTCCGGCTTGAGGATGTTGAGGCGCGCCTCATCCTCGTGCATGGCGGCGATCATGCGCTCGGTCAGCGCGTCGAACGACTCGCCGTTTTCGTTGGCGCGGTTGATGATCTTGTCGTCGATGTCGGTGATGTTGCGCACATAGGTCAAGTCATAGCCGCTGAAACGCAACCAGCGGGTCACCAGGTCGAAGGCAACCATGCTGCGACCGTGGCCGATGTGGCAATAGTCGTACACGGTCATGCCGCACACGTACATGCGCACCTTGTTGCCATCCAGCGGCTTGAAGACTTCTTTGGTCTTGCTGAGTGTGTTGTAGATCGTTAGCACGACAGTTCCTTAAAACAGAATCACTGGCCCCACGAATCACGCAAGGTCACGGTACGGTTGAATACCGGCTGACCTGGTTTCGAGTCCTTGATATCCGCGCAGAAGTAGCCTTCGCGCTCGAACTGGAAACGGTCTTCCGGCTGTGCGTCGCCCAAGGATGGCTCGGCACGACAACCGGTGAGCACTTGCAGGGAGTCAGGGTTGATGTTGTCGAGGAAGCTGGCGCTGTCTTCGGCCTTTTCAGGATTCGGCGAACGGAACAGGCGATCGTACAGACGCACTTCACACTCGATGCTGGCAGCGGCCGGCACCCAGTGGATCACGCCCTTGACCTTGCGGCCTTCAGGGTTCTTGCCCAGGGTTTCCGGGTCGTAGGAGCAACGCAGCTCGACGATGTTGCCATCGGCGTCCTTGATGGCTTCGTCGGCGCGGATCACGTAGCTGCCGCGCAGGCGCACTTCGCCGTTCGGCTCCAGGCGCTTGTAGCCTTTTGGCGGCTCTTCCATGAAGTCATCGCGGTCGATGTAGATTTCACGCGCGAACGGCAGCTTGCGCACGCCCAGTGCTTCGTTCTGCGGATGACGCGGCAGCTCGAGGTTGTCGACCTTGTCTTCCGGGTAGTTGGTGATCACGACTTTCAACGGGCGCAGCACGCACATGGCACGCGGCGCGTTCGCGTCGAGGTCCTGGCGGATGCTGAACTCGAGCATGCCGTAGTCGACCACGCCGTCGGAGCGGTTGGTGCCGACCATCTCACAGAAATTGCGGATCGACGCCGGGGTGTAGCCGCGACGGCGGAAGCCCGACAGCGTCGACATGCGCGGGTCGTCCCAGCCATGCACGTGCTTTTCATCTACCAGTTGCTTGAGCTTGCGCTTGCTGGTGATGGTGTAGTTCAGGTTCAGGCGGCTGAATTCGTACTGGCGCGGGTGCGCCGGTACCGGCAGGTGCTCCAGGAACCATTCGTACAGCGGGCGATGGCTCTCGAACTCCAGGGTGCAGATGGAGTGGGTGATGCCTTCGATGGCGTCCGACTGACCGTGGGTGAAATCGTAGTTGGGGTAGATGCACCACTTGTCACCGGTCTGGTGGTGGTGGGCATGGCGGATGCGGTACATGATCGGGTCGCGCAGGTTCATGTTCGGCGAAGCCATGTCGATCTTGGCGCGCAGCACGCGGGCACCGTCCGCGAACTCACCGGCACGCATGCGGGCGAACCAGTCGAGGTTCTCTTCTACCGAACGGTCGCGGAACGGGCTGTTCCTGCCTGGCTCGGTCAGGGTGCCACGGTATTCCTTGGCCTGCTCCGGGGTCAGGTCGTCGACGTAGGCCTTGCCGGCCTTGATCAGCTCGACGGCCCAGTCGAACAACTGGTCGAAGTACTGGGAGGCGTAGCGCACTTCACCGGACCACTCGAAGCCCAGCCACTTGATGTCGCTCTCGATGGCGTCGATGTATTCCTGGTCTTCCTTGGCCGGGTTGGTGTCGTCGAAACGCAGGTGCGTGACGCCACCGAACTCCTGGGCCAGGCCGAAGTTCACACAGATCGACTTGGCGTGACCGATGTGCAGGTAGCCGTTGGGCTCTGGCGGGAAGCGGGTGACGATCTGCGTGTGCTTGCCCGAATCCAGGTCCGCCTGGATGATCGGGCGCAGGAAATTGACCGGGACGGCAGGTCCGGCCTTGGAATTCGAGGTAGGGTCGACAGTGGGCTTGCTCATAGGATCCTTGAACAGACAGGTTCGTGGCCGGGTGGGGCCAGATAAAACAAAGGCGATATCATAGCCGATGCTGTCAACCACCTGACAGAGCACGGCCAAAAACTGCTGGTTTAATTGCCCGGGCGGTAAAAAACCACCTCGAAATTCCTGCAGGGCACGTTAAACTGCGCGTCTTGGCCGTCGTTTAGCCAAACCGGTCGTGGCGCCGAGGCGCCCGAACCCACGAATTCCCTGAAAAGAGTAGTACACATGACTCAAGTCAAACTGACCACCAACCACGGTGACATCGTCATCGAGCTGAACGCCGAGAAAGCGCCGATCACCGTCGCCAACTTCATCGAATACGTGAAAGCCGGCCACTACGAAAATACCGTTTTCCACCGTGTCATCGGCAACTTCATGGTCCAGGGCGGCGGTTTCGAGCCAGGCATGAAAGAAAAGAAAGACAAGCGTCCAAGCATCCAGAACGAAGCGGACAACGGCCTTTCCAACGACAAGTACACCGTTGCCATGGCCCGTACCATGGAGCCGCATTCGGCCTCCGCGCAGTTCTTCATCAACGTGGCCGACAACACCTTCCTGAACCACAGCGGCAAGAACGTTCAAGGCTGGGGCTACGCGGTGTTCGGTAAAGTCACCGAAGGCACTGACGTTGTCGACAAGATCAAAGCAGTTTCCACCACCAGCAAGGCCGGCCACCAGGACGTGCCAGCAGAAGACGTGATCATCGAGAAAGCCGAGATCATTGAGTGATATTGCTGATTTCAGATTTGCATCTGGAAGAGGAACGCCCGGACATTACCCGGGCGTTTCTGGATCTGCTCCACGGCCGCGCCCGTGGCGCCCAGGCGTTGTACATTCTGGGGGACTTCTTTGAAGCCTGGATTGGCGACGATGGGATGACCCCCTTCCAGCGTTCGATCTGCGCAGCTCTGCGCGAGCTGAGCGACAGCGGTACCCCGATTTTTATCATGCATGGCAACCGCGATTTCCTGATCGGCAAGGCGTTCTGCAAAACCACAGGCGCTACCTTGCTCAAGGACCCGAGTGTCGTGCAACTCCATGGCGAGCCCGTGCTGCTGATGCACGGCGACAGTCTCTGCACCCGCGACCTCGGCTATATGAAGCTGCGGCGCATCCTGCGTAACCCGCTGGTGCTGTTTATCCTGCGTCACCTGCCACTGCGCGCCCGCCACGCGCTGGCGCGCAAGCTGCGCAGCGAAAGCCGTGCGCAGACGCGGATGAAGGCCAACGATATTGTCGACGTCACCCCGGAAGAAGTGCCGCGGGTGATGCAGCAATTTGGCGTGCGCACCCTGGTCCACGGCCATACGCACCGTCCGGCGATCCACAAGTTGCAGATTGGCGACCAGGCGGCCAAGCGCATTGTGCTGGGGGATTGGGACAAGCAGGGCTGGGCGTTGCAGGTGGATGAGCAAGGGTTTCAGTTGGCGGCGTTTGATTTTGTGAACCCGCAACTGGCGTTGCCTGGCGCCTGATCCCCAAACACCACTGATCCAATGTGAACAAAGATCCAAATGTGGGAGGGGGCTTGCCCCCTCCCACATTTAGATCCCTGTACGTTTTCGGAATCAGTGACCGGAAGCAGCCGGCCCCGCCTTCGCGGTAAACGGCGGCTTGGCCAGCCACACCAGCAGCATCAACCCCATGAACATCCATCCCAGCAGCGTGAAGTAATCCACGGTGGACATCATGTATGCCTGGCTGGTGAGGATCTGGTCCAATTGCGCATAAGCCTTCTGCCCTGCCCCACCGAGTGCGTTCAACGCATCACGGGTCGCCGAGTCGTAGGTCGTCATGTTTTCGCTCATGTACGCGTGGTGCTGGTCCGCCCGGCGAATCCAGATCCACGTGGTCAGCGACGCCGCGAAGCTCCCCCCCAGGGTACGCAGGAAGGTCGCCAGGCCCGCACCATCGGCAATCTGCTGCGGTGGCAGGTCGGACATCAAGATGCTCAAGGTCGGCATGAAGAACAGTGCCACGCCGATGCCCATGAACAGCTGCACCAGGGCGATGTGGGTGAAGTCCACCTCATTGGTGAAGCCTGCCCGCATGAAGCAACTCAAGCCAATCGCCAGGAACGCCAGGCCGGCCAGCAGGCGCAGGTCGAACTTGTGCGCGTACTTGCCGACAAACGGCGACATCAGCACCGGCAGGATGCCGATCGGCGCCACCGCCAGGCCCGCCCACGTCGCGGTGTAGCCCATCTGGGTTTGCAACCACTGCGGCAGGATCAGGTTGATGCCGAAGAACCCCGCATAGCCCAGGATCAACACAATGGTACCGATGCGGAAGTTCCGGTAGGCAAACAGCCGCAGGTTGACCACCGGGTGCTGGTCAGTCAGTTCCCAAATGATGAACACCGCCAGGGCAATCGCCGAGATCACCGCGCCGACGATGATGAAGTTGGATTCGAACCAGTCCAGGTCGTTGCCCTTGTCGAGGATGATCTGCAAGGCGCCGACACCGACGATCAAACTCAGCAATCCGACGTAATCCATCGGCTGGTAACTGGTGACCACCGGGCGTGCCTTCAATTGCGAACGCACCACCATCACCGCAAAGATGCCGATGGGCACGTTGATAAAGAAGATCCACGGCCAGCTGTAGCTATCGGTGATCCAGCCACCCAGGATGGGGCCGGCAATCGGCGCCACCACGGTGACCATCGCCAATAACGCCAAGGCCATGCCGCGCCTCGCGGGGGGGTAGACGGCGATCAACAGGGTCTGGGTCATCGGGTACAACGGCCCCGCCACCAGGCCTTGCAGCACCCGAAAGCCAATCAGCTCGGGCATCGAGGTGGAGATACCGCACAGAAACGAGGCCAGCACGAACAGGAGGGTGGCCCACAGGAACAGCTTCACCTCACCAAAGCGCCGGCTCAACCAGCCGGTCAGCGGCAAGGCGATGGCATTGCTCACCGCAAATGAGGTGATCACCCAGGTGCCCTGCTCCGAACTCACGCCGAGGTTGCCGGAAATCGTCGGCAACGCCACGTTGGCGATCGTGGTGTCGAGCACCTGCATAAAGGTCGCCAGCGACAGGCCAATGGTGGCCATCAGCAGGCTCGGCGGTGAGAAGGAGGCGTTATTGCTCATCAGCGTTGCGCAGCCTTGGGAGCAGCGACGCTGTTGTCATGGATCAATTGGGTGATCATGGCGTCGGCCTCGGCCAATTGGCGTTCATACACATCCGTGGTGAACGAGGCCTTTTGCGGGGCCTGTTGCGCCAGTACCGGGCCGCTCTGGTCATGCAGGTCGACATTGACCACGGTGCTCAAGCCCACGCGCAGCGGGTGCTTGGCCAGTTCGTCGGCATTGACATGGATGCGCACCGGCACCCGTTGCACGATCTTGATCCAGTTACCGGTGGCGTTCTGTGCCGGCAGCAGGGCAAACGCGCTGCCGGTGCCCGCGCCGAGGCTGTCGACCGTACCGCTGAACTTCACGTCGCTGCCGTAGATATCCGCCTCGATGTCCACCGGCTGGCCGATACGCATGTTGCGCAACTGGGTTTCCTTGAAGTTGGCGTCGATCCACAGCTGGTTGAGCGGGATTACCGCCATCAACGCCGTGCCCGGCTGGACACGCTGGCCCAGTTGCACGGTGCGCTTGGCCACGTAGCCGGTGACAGGGGCGATCAAGGTGCTGCGCGCATTGGCCAGGTAGGCTTGGCGCAGTTGTGCGGCGGCGGCTTGCACGTCCGGGTGGGACGAGATCACGGTGTCATCCACCAGGGCGTTGCTGGTTTTGAGTTGTTGCTCAAGGTTGGTCAGGGCGTTCTTGGCCGCGGTCAGGCTGTCACGGGCGTGGGACAGCTCCTCCTGGGAGATCGCCCCGCCCTGGGCCAGGGTCTTGCGTCGGTTGTAGTTGTCCTGGGCGGTTTGCACATCGGCTTTCTGGGCGTTCACCTGGGCTTTCATGCCATCGACATTGCTGTACAAGCCACGCACCTGACGCACGGTGCGCGCCAGGTTGGCCTGGGCACTTTGCAGGCCGACCGCTGCGTCGTTCGGGTCGAAATTGACCAGCACCTGGCCTTCATGGACCAGGTCGCCATCGTCGGCACCGATGCTGACCACGGTACCGGTGACCAGCGGGGTGATTTCCACCACGTTGCCATTCACGTAGGCGTCGTCGGTGCTCTCGTTGAAGCGACCGTAGAGCTCATACCAGCCCCACACACCGACGCTCCCGAGGATCACGATCAGCGCCAGGCCGATCAGCATCACTTTGCGTTTGCGGGGGTTGCTGTCGTCTTTGGGTTGTTGCGTTGCATTGCTGTTTTCGGCAGTGGCCATGACAAATACCTCAAATTATTCCGTGCGTGTAGCTGGGGTGGTCGACGCCACGTTTGCGGCGTTGTAGCCGCCACCCAGGGCTTGCATCAGTTGAATCGACAGATCGATTTGTGCGGCATTCAAGGTCGCCAGCTGACGCTGGGCCTGCAGCAATTGCTGCTCGATGCTCAGTACATCCAGGTAATTGCCGATGCCGGAGCTGTACCGTTGCAACCCGGTGTCGTAGGACTGCTGGGCAATGTCCGCGGCATGTTGCTGGGCCTGGATCTGCCGGCCGGTGTCGCGCAGTTGTGAAAGGGTATTGCCGATATCGCCAAGGGCTTGCACCAGGGTTTTGTTGTACTGGGCCACCGCCAGGTCGTAGTCGGCATCGCGGGCATCGAGGTCGGCGCGCAGGCGGCCACCGTCGAAGATCGGCAGCGAAATCGTCGGCGCAATGCTGAAGAAACGGCTGGCCGAACCAAACATCGCATCCCCCAGCAACGACTCAGCCCCGGCGCTCGCGCTCAGGTTGAGGTTGGGGTAGAAGCGCGTCTTGCTGGCGGCGACGTTCTTGCTCGCGGCCTCGACCCGCCAGCGTGCGGCGATCAGGTCCGGGCGCCGGCCGAGCAGTTCGGCAGGCAGCACCGAAGGCACCGCGACGGCACTGGGTTTCAGCACGTTGGGGCGTACCAGTTCGTTGCCACGGTCCGGGCCTTTGCCGAGCAACACGGCCAGGGCGATCTTGGCGCTCTGCAGTTGCTTTTCGGCATCGATCAGTTGTGATTGGGAGCTGGCTTCCAGGCTTTCGGTCTGCTGGTACTGGTACTGGCTGTCGATACCCGAGTTCAGCCGGCGCTTGCCCAGGTCGAGCATTTGCCGGGTGCGCTTGAGGTCGTCATTGGCCAGGTCACGCACGATATGGGCCTGGCCCAGGTCGCTGTAGGCTTTGGCCACGTTGGCCGCCAGGGTCAGGCGCGCGGCCTGCTGGTCGACCTGGGCGGCACGCGCTTCACCCAACGCGGCTTCCCAGGCGGCGCGTTGGCCACCCCATAAGTCGAAGTTGTAATTGAAGCTGGCACCGATGTTGCGCACGGTGGCGTAGGCATCGCCCTGACCCAGCGGGTCCTGATCCTTGGCCAGGCGTGAACGGCTGACGCCGGCGCTGGCGTCCAGGGTCGGCATACGTGCAGCGTTGGCCGCATACGCCGCTGCTTCGGCCTGGTGGGCACGCGCGCTGGCGACTTGCATATCCGGGCTGTTTTGCAGGGCTTCCTGGATCAGGCTGTCGAGTTGCGGGTCACCGAGGCTTTTCCACCAGTCGGCGCTGGGCCAGGCGGCGGCCGACAGGCTCACGCCACTGAGGGACTTGCCGGTTTGCAGGGTGTTGGCATCGAGGCGTTGACCCTGGGTGTCGAGGCCACTGAAGTTGGCGCAACCGGCCATGCTCATGGCCATCAGCACCAGGCAAAGGGCACGTGTGTTCATTCTTTACCTACCCGCTGAAGGGTGATGGGATCACCAGCAGCTATCAGAATTTTCTTGAGGATCTTTTCCAGGGTTTCCAGCTCGCCGGGCTCCAAGGCGCCAGCCAACTGGTTCAACGCGTCGGCGCCGATGTGCGGGAGCATGTCCGCCAAGCGCTGACCGTCGGCGGTGAGCACCAACTGCACCTGACGGCGGTCCAGTTCGGAACGCTTGCGGTCCAGCAGGCCCTTTTGCTCCAGGCGATCAAGCATGCGGGTCATCGAACCGCTGTCCAGGGACAGGTTGCGACACAGCTCCGCCGGGGTGTCGACACCGAACTGGGCCATGATGATCAACACCTTGAACTGCGCGGCGGTAATGCCGTGGGGTTCCATGTGGGCGTCGATGATGCGGTCCTTGAGGATGGCGGCACGACCCAGCAACAGGCCGAGGTGGCAGTTGTGGAAGTTGTCAGGGGTGAAGTGTTTCATCGAAAGCCACCTTATTACTGCCTAGGCAGTTAATGTATGACGAGATGTTACTGCTTAGGCAGCGAATGTCAAATTAAATAATTAGCTTGCTTGGTAATTGGCTGGCGGTCGGGGGGGGGGATGCGGTCAAACCTGTGGGTTGGGTGGTCCCACCCAATCTCCGATTTGGCGCTGTCGCACAGCAAAGTGGAATCCCTGTGGAGAGCGGGCTTGTCTTAATGCCAGTCAGTTAAAGGCGAACACTGTAACTGTGGCAAGCGGGCTTGTTGTGGCGAGCGGGCTTGCCCCGCGTTGGGGCGCGAAGCGGCCCCATTACAGGCGATGTGTTTTTTACTGAGACACCGCGGAGCCTGGTTTTGGGGCTGCTGCGCAGCCCAACGCGGGGCAAGCCCGCTCGCCACAACAAGCCCGCTTGCCCCCGCTGAGTCGCCGCCCCTACCTTTTTGACCGAGCAGGACTCAGAAATCGCGCTTGTAGAAGATATCCAGGGAACTGGCGACGCCGCTGGCCACTTCCAGGTATACCTTCTTGCTCAACAGGTAGCGCAAGGCGATGGTGTTGGCCGGTTCGAACACCCCCACGCCATAGCGCAGGCTGAGTTTCTCGGTGATCTTGCCGCTTGCGACCACGGCAGTGTTGTTGCCGCTGCCCTGGGTGTCGAGGTCGAAATCCTGGATGCCGAGTTTATTGGCAATATCCGAGGTCACCCCGGCACTGCCCATCAGGCCCAGGCCCAACGCTGCTTGCGCAAGCATATTGTTGTCTTCGCCGGTGGTGGTACGCGAACGTCCCAGCACCAGGTAGGACAGGGCGTCCTCCTGGGCCATTGCCGGCTCGGAGAAGATCTGCGTGGTCGGCTGTTCGGCACTGCCACTCAAGCGAATACCGGCGGTTACGGTCCTGGACGGCTCGGTGGTGACCCGCACGGCTTCGATATCGAGGAACGGTTGATCCAGGGGCCCGGCGAACAACAGGCGCGCGCGGCGCACCGTGAGCCGTTGCCCATAGGCGCGATAGCGACCATCGTTGAGCCACAGTTCGCCCCGGGTGTCGAGGTTGTCGCCGATATGCACATGCCCCTGAACCTTGGCGGTCAGGCCGAAGCCCGAGAAGTTGAGCTGCTCTTCCCCCACCACGACATCGATGTCCATGGCCATCGCCATCGGCGGCTTGCCCTCCTCGGTCTGGCGGCCAACGATCACCGTGTCATCGGAGACCTTGACCGTCGAAGGCGGCAGTTCGCGCACGGTGATATCGCCACGAGGGATATGCACCTTGCCGGCAATCGCCAGCTTGTCGTTCTTCAAGCTGATCTTCAGGTCAGGCGCCACTTCCAACGCGGCGTAGGGCTCTACGGTGACCGGCAGTTGCGAGCCCTGCAGGCTGAGGTCCACCGCCAGCGCCTGACCCCAGTCGATCTGCCCCTTCAGGCTGCCCTGCCCGGCCTTGCCGCTGCGCCAGGCGCCGTTGAGTTGCACGCTTTCGCCGGCAATCAACGCCTGCACATTCAAGCCCTCGAGGCTCACGGGCAGCTCAGGCCCGGACACTTCACCACCCACCAGATTCACGTTGCCGTTGACCTGCGGCGCCAACAGTCCACCGGAGATCCGCCCGCTGCCGTTGAGCTTGCCGGTGAGTTTTTCCACCATCGGCACAAACGGGCGCGCCACGGCGAGGTCGAGGCCCGTAAGGCTGAAATTGCCGGTGATCGGTTTGTTTTTCGGCAACGGGTTGATCTGCGCCTGCAACAGCAACTCGCCGAGCTTGCCGCCCTGGAAGTTGAGCTGGGTGTCGATACGCTTGGGGTTGAGGGTGGTTTCCAGCTTCAAGGTGTCGTAGGGAAAATCCAGCCACTGGTCCTTATCCTTGACACGCAAGGTGCCGCCGCTGGCATCCACCGAGACCACGCCCTTGGGGCCACTGCCGGGCAGGTCGAGCTGAACGTCGGCGTTGAGCTTGCCTTGCCAGGCGAAATCTTTCGGCAAAAAGGCCGCCAGGCTGTCGATGGGGAATTGCTTGAGGTGGTAGCGCAGCTTCGGCTCGGGCATCAGGCGCTGGTCTTCACCGCACAGGCTGGCTGCACCGGACACCCAGCAGTGGGCCGCGAAGGTCAGTTTGCCGTCGGCCAGGCGTTCGATTTTCGCCGGGGCCTGCAGCTTCCAGTCCTGGCCACCGGCCTGCACCTCGCCGCTCGCGAGGCGCCCACGCCAGTTGCTGTTGTCGAGGTTGCCGTCGAGGGCCAGGGCCAGCTTGAGCAGCGGTCCCGCCAGGTCGAGTTGGACGCTCTGGCGCCGGATATCGCCTTGGGCGCTGGCGGTCAGGGTACCGACCTGGGTGTCGCCACTTTGAATGCCACTGCCCTTGAGGTCGATCTTTGCGCGCTGGGCGCTATCGAGGGTGGCGTCGAGGGTGAGGCTTTGCAGACGATTATCGACATAGGCCAATTGCTGGCCCTTGAGGTCGAGTTTGCCTTGTGGCGCCTTGAGGCTACCGGCCACATCGATTCGGCCATTGACCTGCCCACGTAGCTGCGGCCACAGCTGGGCCAGGCGACTCAGCCTGATATCGATCTGCCCGGCCAGGCGTTGTTGCAGGCTGCCGCTGCCGTTGATGCGGTTGTCGCCCAAGCGGATATCCAGGTTGGCCAAGGTCCATTGCTGGCCTGTGCCTTCGGCCTTGGCCGCCAGCACGGCGGGTTGGCCACGCAGGCGGCCCTTGAGGTCAAGGTCGGCGTTGAGCTTGAGTTGCTCGTTCTTGAATTCGCCTTTGCTGCGCAGCGGACCCGCCAGGGTGCCAGGCAATTCGCCGACCCAGTACGCCGGGTTCAGGGCCGAAAGGTCCAGTGCGGTGTCCCAGGCAATACCGTCGGCGAATTGCAGGTTCAGGTGGCCTTCGGCCTTGCCTTGGCCGGCGGTCAGTTTCAACTCGGGCAGGAACACTTGCTTGAGATCGCCGCTGAAGGGCGTGACCACATTGAACCGGCCCGCCGGGCCGTCGAGATCAGCCTTGAAGTTGCCGAGGTAGTTGCCGTCCTTATAGGAGATTTCACCGTTAAAGGTACGTAACGCGACCTGAGGCTCGTCGATCAGCGGATACAGGCGATGCCAGGGAAAATCCAGCCAAGCGATTTTCGCCTCGGCACTCAAACCTTCTTGCCAGTCCAGCTGTGCCGTGAGTTTCAGGCTTTGTTGCTCACCGGCGGTCAAATCCAGGCCGGAAATCTGCGCGCCCTTGGCGTCGACCGTGCCTTGCAGCAATACATCCACCGAGCCTTTTTCCGCCGGCAGGATGGCTTTGCCCAGCAGTTGGTAACCACTGCTCAAGTCGCCCTTGGCGGTGAGGTCGAGTTGATTGAGTTGCAGGGTATCGGGCAAGTCCGCACTGGGTTTGAAGCCATCGGCGGTGATGTGCAACTGCGCTGGCAGGTTCTCCACCAGCGGTTGCAGTTCGCCACTGAGTTTGGCGGGCAGGTAGCGACTGCTGTCGGCATCGAGCTTGAGGGTCTTGAGCAGGTCGCCGTCGAGTCTGAGCGCAACCTTCCACGGCGCACCGCCTGGCGCATAAGGCAGGCTCAGGTTGCCGCTGGCAGTCAACGGCCAGTCGCCCGTGGGTTGCAGCAGGCCGGACAGGTCCAGCATCAGGTCGTCCCGTTGCAGGTGCACCGTATCGATCTGCATACCGGCGACGGTCCAATGCGCCGCCAGTTGCAGGCCCTTGAGTTGTTCGCTGCCGTTAAACAGCAGCCGGCCGACGCGAACGTCGCCCAACTGGATGGCGACGGGCAACGTCAGGTCCGGCAGCGTGATCGGGCCACTGCTCTGCTCGGTACTGGGCGGGAATTGCAGGCTGGCTTGATCCACCTCCAATCGATCGATGCACAAGGTCAGGCGCAGCAGGCAGGCAGGCGACCAATCAAACTTCGGTGCGTCGAGTTCGACACGGCTGCTGTCTTGCTGCCACAGCAGATGATCGGCGCTCCACTGGCCGCCCAGGCGCCCCTGGAAATTCTCCACGCTCAGCCCCGGCACGTGGCCCAAGGCCCAACGGCTGCCCGCCTGGGTCCCGAGCACCGTCCACAGCGCCAGCCCTATCAAGGCGAGAAAGGCAACGATGGCCAGCCCCGCTATTTTCAAACCTCGCATCACAACTCAGGCCCCATGGAAAAGTGCACACGAAACCCACCTGGCTCTTCCAAGGCATGGGCCAGGTCCAGGCGGATCGGTCCTACCGGCGAGACCCACCGTACGCCGACGCCGACGCCGGTTTTCAGGTTGGGGATTTCCAGGGTGTTGAAGGAGTTGCCCTGGTCGACGAAGGTCGCGATTCGCCATTTCTCGGCGATGGAATATTGGTACTCGGCGCTCAGGGCCACCATGTAGCGACCACCGATGCGGTCGCCCTGGTCGTTTTCCGGCGACAGGGTCTGGTACTCGTAGCCGCGCACGCTCTGGTCGCCACCGGCGAAGAAGCGCAAAGACGGCGGCACCGACTTGTAGCCATTGGTGGCGCTGCCACCGAACTGCGCCCGTGCCAAGAAGCGATGATTGTCCCAAAGGGTGGTCAGGCCCTTGACCGTGGCCGTACCGTAAAGCAGGTTGGTATCGGAACCGAGCCCTTCCTTGGCGACCTTGGCATCGAACATCAGGCGGTAGCCATGGTGCGGGTCGATGCGGTTATCGCTGCGCAGGTAGGAATAGCTGATCCCCGGCATCACCAGGTTGCTCAGGCCCGAGTCATCGCCCAGGCGATATTCTTCGCGTTGCCATTTGAGGGAGATCACCCGGGTCCAGCCGCTGGGCAACTTGCTGTGCCATTCAGGGCCAAGGGTGAGCAGCTTGCTCAGGGTGTCTGTGTTGGCCAGTTCTTCATTCTGGTAGCCGCCGGCAAACCGCAGTTTGTCGGTGAGCGGCGGGTCGAGCGGAATGTCGTACCACAGCCCGACGTTCTGGCGCGGCGCCGACAGTTCGGCTTCCCAGCCGTAGCTGTGGCCCTGGGGGTTGACCCAGTGGCGGGTCCAGTTGGCTTTGCCCCGTGGACCGACGTCGGTGGAATACCCTAGGCCAAGGCCCATGGTGCGCGGCTTGCGGGTTTCCAGTCGCACGGCGACCGGGATCACATCATTGGCCGAAGCCGCCGGGGCGGCGTCCACGCGCACGCCTTCAAAAAAGCCACTGGATTGCAGGGCCTGGTTGAGTTCGGCGATCAGTTCGGAGTCGTAGGGCGTGCCATTTTTAAACGGCACCATGCGTTGCAGCAGCTCTTCATCAAACGGCGTGTCACCGGCAAAGCTGACCTTGCCCAAGGTGTAGCGTGGGCCGCTGTCATAGATCAGTTCGATATCGGCGACGCCCGCCTGGGGGTCCACCGAGAGTGTCTGGCGCGTGAAGCGCCCGCTGAAAAAACCGTAGCGCGAGGCCTGGTTCTGGATCAGACGCTTGGCGTCTTCGTAGTGGCCGTGGTTGAGCACGGCGCCGGATTTTAGGTCGTCGCTGACGGGTACGCGGAACGCCTTGAGGTTCGCGGCCTCGCCGTCGACCCGAATGGTCACGTTGCGCAAATGCACCGGTTCGCCGGGGTCGATGGTGAGGATCAGGCGCGGAGTCTTGCCGCCCTTCACATCGCTTGCGATCCGTGGCTGATAGAACCCCAGCGCCTGGGCGGCTTTGCGCGCCTGTTCCTCGGCGCCACGGCTGAACCGTTGCAAGGCCTCTTCATCACGATCGCCCACCCCGCCGATATAACCTTCGATATTGGCCTTCAGCGCATCGTTCGTTGGCTTGATCCGTACGTCCAATTCGCTTTGCGCGAACGCGCCGCAGCTTGTGAACAGCAGAACCAAGCCGCTGGTAAATCTTCCTGGAAACTTCATAGGCGCGGATGCTACACGACCTCGGGAGCAACTTAGAACACAGATGATTCTGAAAAATTCTGCGTTAAGCCGTTGAAGCCTGTAACGCCTGGGGATTGGGGTGAAAAAACACATGTTCCAAGACAGGTCCTACAGCAACCTCGCCGATTTCCTCATAGCCCTGACGCTGGTAGAAATCCAGATAGCGTGGATTCCCCGTGTCCACCACCACACCGGACGAATGCGGGTCCTCGGCACACCAGTTGTGCACCGCCGTCAGCAACTGTTCGCCGTAATGCTTGCCCTGGAACTGTGGGTGAATACCCAGCAGCGGCAACACATGCACCGATTCGGCGGGCAGGCATGCCAGCACCGCATGATGGTAATCAAGGTAGCGCCGCGTGCCACGCACACCCGTGCTCAGCCACATGCGCAGTTGCCAGGCCCAGCTTTCGGTGATCCCCAGGCGCCGTTGCGGCGGCGCGATCAAGGCGATGCCGATCAGCCGGTCATTGACGAACAGGCCAATGGCGGGAAGTTTCTGAAAGAAATGCTGCTTGACCAGTTCGCGCACGGTGGCGCGCACCCGCTGTTCATAGCCTGGGCGCTCGGCTTCGAAGATGTAGGCAAAGGTCGGCTCATGGCGATACGCCTGATACAGCAGGGAGCGGGCCTCGGGGGAATAGTCGCTGTTGAGCAAGCGAACTTCAGCAAGGGTGGTTAAAGAGTCAGGCATACGGTGAGTCTCCCTGGGCGCCATTCAAAAGATGGCGTTCTTATGAGTACGAACTTACGCGGCACCAGTCGTTCCCAGACATTAGCAGTGCATATGTCCTACCGCCACGCTGGCCCCCGTCCGACTTGTCCGCTAGCATCGCCCTTTTGCCAGACTGGACTGCCGACCATGAAAATCGTCTCCTTCAATATCAACGGGCTGCGGGCTCGCCCCCATCAGCTGGCGGCGCTGATTGAAAAGCATCAACCCGACGTGATTGGCCTGCAGGAAACCAAGGTGCATGACGACCAGTTCCCCTTGGCCGAAGTACAGGCACTGGGCTATCACGTGTATTACCACGGCCAGAAAGGCCACTACGGCGTGGCCCTGCTGTCGCGCAAAGAAGCCTTGAGCGTGCACAAAGGCTTTGCCAGCGATGAAGAAGATGCCCAGCGCCGCTTTATCTGGGGCACCTTCGCCGATGAAAATGGCCATCCGGTGACCATCATGAACGGCTACTTCCCTCAGGGCGAAAGCCGCGACCACCCAACCAAGTTCCCGGCCAAGCAGCGCTTCTACGAAGACCTGCAACAGCTGCTGGAAAGCCAGTTCAGCAATGACCAGGCACTGGTGGTGATGGGCGACGTGAATATTTCCCCGGAAGACTGCGATATCGGCATCGGCGCCGACAACGCCAAGCGCTGGCTGAAAACCGGCAAGTGTAGCTTTCTGCCGGAAGAGCGCGAGTGGATGGCCCGCCTGAAGAACTGGGGCCTGGTGGACAGCTTCCGTCACCTCAACCCCGATGTGACCGACCGTTTCAGCTGGTTCGACTACCGCAGCCGTGGGTTCGAGGATGAGCCCAAGCGTGGGCTGCGGATTGACGTGATCATGGCCTCCAATGGCTTGCTGCCGCGCGTCAAGGATGCCGGTGTGGATTACGATCTGCGTGGCCTGGAGAAGCCGTCTGACCATGCGCCGATCTGGTTGGAACTGAGCTGATTCCCTGGCCGGACTCGGTCAAATGGGGGAGGTCCCGCTGAATCTCCGATTTAGCGCGGTCGCACGACAAACTTGAACCCCTGTGGCGAGCGGGCTTGTCGAATCGTCGCACCGCCCCTCCCACCGTTTGATTGGCGGCATGCCAGTCATATTTATGCAACCTGACTGACTTAATCTCGCGGCACTCCCTTTGGCTTGAGAAGGTGCCGGCATGATGCTGCGCGTTCTGTTCCTGTTGTGTAGCGCGTTTTCCCTCTCGGCTGTTGCTGCCCCTCTACCCGTTCCCGACCAAGGCCCTGCCCTGCGCATCCAGGGCTCGAACACTATTGGCGCAGCGCTGGGGCCGGCGCTGGTCAAGGGTTTGATGGAGCAGCAGGGGCTGCAAGGCGTACACAGCGAACCCGCCGAAGGCGCCAATGAACAACGGGTCGTCGGCAAGACGCGCCAGGGCAAGGTCGTGACCATAGAGGTCGCGGCCCATGGCTCCAGCACCGGGTTTGTCGCGCTGAAAAAATCCAGCGCCGACCTGGCAGCTTCATCCCGCCCGATCAAGGACAGTGAACTGGTGGAGCTCGAACCCCTGGGTGACCTGAAAAGCCCTGAGGCCGAGCAGGTCATCGCCATCGACGGCCTGGCGATCATCCTCAATCCGCGCAACCCGCTGGACACCCTGGACACCGAGCAACTGGCGCAGATCTTCAATGGCGAAATCAGTACCTGGGAGGCCCTGGGCGGTGTCGGCGGGACGATCAATCTGTACGCGCGCGATGACCAGTCCGGTACCTATGACACCTTCAAGGAACTGGTGCTGAGCCGGCGCGGCAAACCCCTGGCGGCGTCCGCCAAGCGTTTCGAGTCCAGCGAGCAACTGTCCGACGCGGTGAGCCGTGACCCCCATGGCATCGGCTTTATCGGCCTGCCCTATGTGCGTCAGGCCAAGGCGGTGGCGATTGTCGATGGTGACTCGCAACCCATGTTGCCCTTGAACAGCCTGATCGCCACGGAGGATTACCCTCTCTCCCGACGACTGTTCTTTTACCTGCCACCGTCCACACGTAATCCATGGGCCAAGGCGCTGGTGGACTTTACCCAGAGCAGCAAAGGCCAGGCGATTGTCGCGGCCAACGGATTTATCGCACAGCAGGTGCAGGCGATTGGGGTAGAGCCGCGCGCGTCGATGCCCGAGGACTATCAGGCGATCGCCCGCGACGCCCAGCGCCTGACGGTGAATTTTCGTTTCGAGGAAGGCAGCGCCAGCCTGGATAACAAGGCGCGTCAGGATCTGCAACGCGTGGTGGCCTATATCAAAAGCCACGACAAGCTCGACAAGCAGGTGACGCTGGTAGGGTTTGGCGATGCCAAGAGTGACCCGCAGCGCGCGGCGCTGCTGTCGAAATTGCGGGCGATGGCGGTGCGCCGTGAATTGGTCAAGAGCGGCGTGGTGCTGAGGGATATTCGCGGGTTCGGCGCGCAAATGCCGGTGGCGGCGAATACCGCGGATGAAGGGCGGATCAAGAATCGGCGGGTGGAGGTTTGGGTGTACTGAGGGCTGTGGGATCTTCAGGGCCTGATCCGGCCTCATCGGGGGCAAGCCCCCTCCCACACTTTGAATGTATGCCCAAATCAAAATGTGGGAGGGGGCTTGCCCCGATTGCAGGCGACGCGGTGTTACTGCCCGCTGCGCATCATCTCCCGTGGCACATACTTGCCGATCTCGAACTTGCCGATCGCCGCGCGGTGCACTTCGTCCGGGCCGTCGGCCAGGCGCAGGGTACGTTGCATGGCGTACATGTAGGCCAGCGGAAAGTCGTTGGAAACCCCGGCGCCACCATGAATCTGGATCGCGCGGTCGATCACTTTCAACGCCACATTCGGCGCCACGACCTTGATCTGGGCGATTTCGCTTTTCGCCACTTTGTTGCCCACGGTGTCCATCATGTACGCCGCTTTCAGGGTCAGCAGGCGCGCCATGTCAATTTCCATGCGCGAGTCGGCGATCTTGTCGATATTGCCGCCCAGGCGTGCCAATGGCTTGCCGAATGCGGTGCGGCTGACGGCGCGCTTGCACATCAATTCCAGTGCGCGCTCGGCCATGCCGATGGAGCGCATGCAGTGGTGGATGCGGCCCGGGCCAAGGCGACCCTGGGCGATTTCAAAGCCACGGCCTTCGCCGAGCAGCACGTTTTCATACGGCACGCGCACATTGTCGAACAGCACTTCGGCGTGGCCATGGGGCGCGTCGTCGTAACCGAACACCGGCAGCGGGCGCACAATTTTCACCCCCGGGGCGTCCACCGGCACCAGGATCATCGAGTGTTGCTGGTGACGCGGTGCATCAGGATTGCTCAGGCCCATGAAGATCAGGATCTTGCAGCGCGGGTCGCAGGCGCCGGAGGTCCACCACTTCTTGCCGTTGATCACCCACTCGTCGCCCTGGCGCTCGGCGCGGGCAGCCATGTTGGTGGCGTCCGAGGACGCCACATCGGGCTCGGTCATGGCGAAGGCTGAGCGGATTTCGCCGCGCAGCAGCGGTTGGAGCCAGCGTTGTTTCTGCTCTTCGTTGGCGTAGCGCACCAGCACTTCCATGTTGCCGGTGTCGGGGGCCGAGCAGTTGAACGGCTCCGGGCCCAGCAGCGAGCGGCCCATGATCTCGGCCAGTGGCGCGTATTCAAGGTTGGTCAAGCCGGCGCCCAGCTCGGATTCGGGCAGGAACAGGTTCCACAGGCCCTCGGCTTTGGCTTTCGCCTTCAGCTCTTCCATGATCGCGGTGGGCTGCCAGCGGTCGCCTTCGCTGACTTGGCGTTCGAACACCGGCTCGGCCGGGTAAACGTAAGCGTCCATGAACGCTGTAACGCGTTCACGCAGTTCCTGAACCTTGGGCGAATAGGCGAAATCCATGAGCAGCTCCCTTCTTGGAGAGGTTGTTTAGGTCATGCATTCGATGCTAGAACAGCGTTGATAATTTACCTAGCCTATTCTCGGCGTGTATTAACATTCATCACCGATATATGATCGACGTATGGCCACCTAACAATAAGAGCGCAACGAAATGAATCTGAGCAAGGTCGACCTCAACCTCTTCATCGTCTTTGACGCGATCTACACCGAAGCCAACCTGACCCGCGCCGGGCAGATTGTCGGCATTACCCAACCAGCGGTATCCAACGCTCTGGCCCGCTTGCGCGAGACCTTCAACGACCCGCTGTTCGTGCGCACCGCCCAAGGCATGGTGCCCACGCCGATGGCGCAGAACATCATCGGTCCGGTGCGCAATGCGTTGTCGTTGCTGCGGGTGTCGGTGCAGGAAAGCCGGATTTTCAACCCTCAGCAGGCGGCCAAGACCTATCGCATCAGCATGACCGACCTCACCGAGGCGGTGATCCTGCCGTTGCTGTTCCAGCGTCTGCGCCGCCTGGCACCGACGGTGGTGATCGAGAGTTTCCTGTCCAAGCGCCGCGAAACCACCAAGGAACTGGCCGCCGGGCGCCTGGATTTTGCCGTGGACGCGCCGCTCAACACCGACCCGCAGGTGCGCCACGTCAAGCTGATGGAAGACCGCTACGTCTGTGCCATGCGCAAGGGCCATCCCATGGCGGGCAAGGACAAATTCACCTTGGATGACTACCTGTCGCTGACCCATATCCATATCTCCAGCCGCCGAAATGGCCTGGGCCATGTCGACCTGGCCCTGGGCAAGATGGGCATCCAGCGCAAGATTGCCCTGCGCTCCCAGCATTACCTGATGGCCTCCCAAGTGTTGCAGCAGACCGACATGGTGATGACCGTGCCCGAACGCTTCGCCCGCCGTCATGACCTGCACTGGTTCAACCTGCCGGTCAATGACGTGCCGCCGGTGGAAACCCACCTGTACTGGCACGAAAGCACCGACCAGGACCCGGCCAACCGCTGGATGCGTGAGCAAATGATCGAGTTGTGCCAGCAAGTCACGGCTCACGAAAAGAAGCTGGATAAACAGCAGGCCTGAGGGTGAAAAGCCTCCCCTGTGGGAGGGGGCTTGCCCCCGATGGGCTGCGCAGCGGCCCTTGACGTTCACGTCAACCTGCCATTAGCTTAACGCCAAGACCTTCTTGAGCGCCCCCATGAGCACGACCTACAGCATCTCCGACCTCGCCCGCGAGCTCGACATCACCACCCGCGCCATTCGCTTCTATGAAGAACAAGGCCTGCTGGCCCCGGAACGCCGCGGCCAGGAACGCATCTACTCGGCGCGGGACAAGGTCAGCCTGAAGCTGATCCTGCGTGGCAAGCGCATCGGTTTTTCCCTGGCCGAGTGCCGTGAATTGATCGAACTCTACGACCCCGCCAGCGGCAACCATATCCAGCTCAACAGCATGCTGGCGAAGATCGCCGAACGCCGTGAACAGTTGGAGCAACAGTTGCTGGATATCGAACAAATGAAGCTGGAACTGGACACCGCCGAAGAGCGCTGCACCCAGGCCCTGGCCGAGACCATCCAAGGCCAGGCTGGCCATTGAACAGAAGGTAGTTGCCATGTCCCTCCCCTACCACGTGCGCCTGGTCGAAGTCGGCCCGCGCGACGGTTTGCAGAACGAAGCCCAACCCATCAGCGTGGCCGACAAGGTGCAGTTGGTGGATGCCCTGAGTGCCGCCGGCCTGGGCTATATCGAGGTGGGCAGTTTCGTCTCGCCCAAATGGGTGCCACAGATGGCCGGTTCCGGTGAGGTGTTTGCGCAGATCCAGCGCAAGCCCGGTGTCACCTATGGCGCGTTGGCACCGAACCTGCGCGGGTTTGAAGACGCGCTGGCGGCCGGCGTGAAGGAAGTCGCAGTGTTTGCGGCAGCCTCCGAGGCGTTTTCCCAGCGCAATATCAACTGTTCCATCAGCGAAAGCCTGGAGCGTTTTGCGCCGATCATGGCGGCGGCCAAGCAGCACGGCATCAGTGTGCGTGGCTATGTGTCCTGTGTGCTGGGTTGCCCGTACGAAGGCGCGGTCGCCCCGGAGCAAGTGGCGGCAGTGGCTCGTGAGCTGTATGCCATGGGCTGCTATGAAGTGTCCCTGGGCGACACCATCGGCACCGGCACGGCCGGCGCCACGCGGCGGCTGTTCGAGGTGGTGGGTGCGCAGGTACCGCGGGACAAGTTGGCGGGGCACTTCCACGACACGTATGGGCAGGCGATCGCCAATGTCTACGCCAGCCTGTTGGAAGGGATCAATGTGTTCGACAGCTCTATCGCGGGCCTCGGCGGCTGCCCCTACGCCAAGGGCGCCAGCGGTAACGTCGCCACCGAGGACGTGGTGTACCTGCTCGATGGGCTGGGGATCCACACGGGCATCGACCTGGAGCAACTGATCCGGGCCGGCCAACAGATCTGCACAGTGCTGGGCCGCCCCACCGGTTCGCGTGTGGCCAAGGTGCGTAGCACACAGTGAGTAACCGATCCGTGACGATGTGTTACCGCACCGCTACACATCGAGTAACACGGGAACATATTTTGTGGCATTCGCCGTAGGCCAAATCGCACACAAAAATTAACTCATTGATTCTAAAAGACTTTATAAAGTTGGCACGGGTTCTGCTATCTCTATGGCATAACAAGAATAAAAAGCGCCAAACCTAATAAAAATAAGACGTAACGACTCTGACATAACAAAAACAACACGGCAGAGACGCAGCTAACAGATTTTTTTGGAGAAGATGTGCTTCGCAGGGTACGGCATGCCGAAACCCGCAACCGGATAGAGAAAAATAAAACTACCTCAGGTAGCTGCCACTGGTTGGATCGCTTGCGAAGAAGCAGATCAGCGCTCAAAAAAATACGTTTGCTCTTGACCCCGGATGGGGGTCGCCAAAAACAGCGGTAAAGGGTCACGGTTACCAAAAACAACAACAGACCGCCCCTCAATAATAAAAAAAGAGCAGGCAACGACAAATTAAAGGGGACCCTAGGGTCCCCTTTGTGCTGTGTGCACGCCTCCTCAGGCAGAGGCGCTTTCCCTCAGTCGTTGCGCGACGCCAACTCCTCGATACTGATCTCGCGCATGCGGAATTTCTGGACCTTGCCCGTGACGGTCATCGGAAATTCGTCCACGAACTTGAAATGCTTGGGCGTCTTGAAGTGCGCGATGCGCCCCTTGCACCAGGTGTGCAACTCCAGCGCGCTGGCCACGTGCCCAGGGTGAAACTTGACCCAGGCCACAATCTCTTCGCCATAACGCTCATCCGGAACACCAATAACCTGCACGTCGGCCACCGCCGGATGGGTAAAGAAAAACTCTTCCAGCTCCCGCGGGTACACGTTCTCGCCACCGCGAATGATCATGTCTTTGTTGCGCCCGGCGATGCATACGTAGCCGTGCGCGTCCATGGTCGCCAGGTCGCCGGTGTGCATCCAGCCCGCGTCGTCGATGGCCTCGCGGGTACCTTCCGGGTTGTTCCAGTAGCCAAGCATCACGCTGTAGCCACGGGTACACAGCTCGCCCGTCTCGCCGCGCGCCACGGTGTTACCGTCGATGTCGATGATCTTGTGTTCGAGGTGTGGCTGGGTACGCCCCACCGTGGTGACCCGACGCTCCAGGTCATCATCGGCGCCGGTCTGCAACGACACCGGGCTGGTTTCGGTCATGCCGTAGGCAATCTGCACCTCGCCCATATGCAATTCGCCGATGACCCGGCGCATCACTTCAATGGGGCACGTGGCGCCGGCCATGATGCCGGTACGCAGGGACGACAGCTCCAACTCGCCCCGGCGCGGATGATCGAGCATGGCGATAAACATGGTGGGCACGCCGTACAGGCCAGTGGCGCGCTCTTCGGCGACGGCGGTGAGCGTCAGCAGCGGATCGAAGCCGTCATTGGGGTAGATCATGGTGGTGCCATGGGTGATACAGCCCAGGTTGCCCATCACCATGCCAAAGCAGTGGTACAGCGGCACCGGGATCACCAGGCGATCCTGCGCGGTGAGGCCCAGGCTTTCGCCGACCATGTAGCCGTTGTTGAGGATGTTGTGGTGACTGAGGGTGGCTCCCTTGGGGAAGCCGGTAGTGCCGGAGGTGTACTGGATATTGACGGCTTGATCAAAGCTCAGGCTGGCTTGACGGCTGCGCACCTGTTCCGGCGCGACTCCCGCCCCGAGTGCCGCCAACTGCGACCAGGGCAGGAAACCCGGGGGCGGGCTGGGGTCAAGGCTGATGACGCCACGCAGGTCAGGCTTCAGCGCCTGCACCATGGCATGGTAATCGGACGTCTTGAATGACCCGGCGCACACCAGCCACTGGCAACCGGATTGCTTGAGCACGTATTCCAACTCACTGCTGCGATAGGCCGGGTTGATATTGACCAGGATCACCCCGAGCTTGGCGCTGGCGATTTGGCTGATACACCATTCGGCGCAATTGGGCGCCCAGATGCCCAGGCGGTCGCCGGTTTGCATGCCCAGGGCCAGGAACGCGCGGGCGTGCAGGTCAACGGTCTCGGCCAGTTGCCGCCAGGTGTAGCGGCGCTGTTGGTGGCGCACCACCAGGGCTTCGCCATCGGGATGCTGCGCAACGGTGCGATCGAAGGCCTGACCGATGGTCATGGCCAGCATCGTCTTGTCCTGGGAGCCACGGCTGTAGCTCGGATTCGGTTGATCCATAACGACCCCTGTTGTCTTTTTTGTAGGTTGACGTAAACGTAAACTACGATTGACAGCACCGCAACGCAAGCTTACGTTAACGTAAAGGTGATCGCCCTCCCCCGGCGCCCCACCCACATAACAACAAAGCTCAACTTAAGGTGCCCGTCCATGAGTTATCCCTCCCTGAACTTCGCCCTCGGTGAAACCATCGACATGTTGCGCGACCAGGTGCAGTCCTTCGTGGCCAAGGAGATCGCCCCTCGCGCGGCACAGATCGACATCGACAACCTGTTTCCCGCCGACCTGTGGCGCAAGTTTGGCGACATGGGCCTGCTGGGCATCACGGTGCCGGAAGCGTACGGCGGTGCCGGCCTGGGTTACCTGGCCCACGTGGTGGCCATGGAAGAAATCAGCCGCGGTTCGGCGTCGGTGGCGCTGTCCTACGGCGCCCACTCCAACCTCTGCGTCAATCAGATCAACCGCAACGGCAACCATGAGCAGAAGCTCAAGTACCTGCCTCAACTGATCAGCGGCGAACATGTGGGCGCCCTGGCCATGAGCGAGCCGAATGCCGGCTCCGATGTGGTCTCGATGAAACTGCGCGCCGACAAGCGTGGCGACCGCTACGTGCTCAACGGCAGCAAGACCTGGATCACCAACGGCCCTGACGCCAACACCTATGTGATCTACGCCAAGACCGACCTGGAAAAGGGCCCCCACGGCATCACCGCATTCATCGTCGAGCGTGACTGGAAAGGCTTCAGCCGCAGCAACAAGTTCGACAAACTGGGCATGCGCGGCTCCAACACCTGCGAGCTGTTTTTCGATGATGTGGAAGTCCCCGAAGACAATATCCTCGGTGCCCTCAACGGCGGTGTGAAAGTGCTGATGAGCGGCCTGGACTACGAACGCGTGGTGCTCTCCGGTGGCCCGACCGGGATCATGCAGGCGTGCATGGACCTGATCGTGCCCTACATCCACGACCGCAAGCAGTTCGGCCAGAGCATCGGCGAATTCCAGCTGATCCAGGGCAAGGTCGCCGACATGTACACCCAACTCAATGCCAGCCGCGCCTACCTCTACGCAGTGGCGCAAGCCTGCGAGCGTGGCGAAACCACGCGCAAGGATGCGGCCGGGGTGATCCTCTACAGCGCCGAACGCGCGACGCAGATGGCCCTCGATGCCATCCAGATCCTCGGCGGCAACGGCTATATCAACGAATTCCCTGCCGGACGCCTGCTGCGTGACGCCAAGCTGTATGAAATCGGGGCCGGCACCAGTGAGATTCGGCGGATGCTGATCGGTCGCGAACTCTTCAACGAAACCCGCTGAAGGAACACGTCATGGCCACCTTGCACACCCAGCTCAACCCGCGCTCGGCGGAGTTCATCGCCAATGACGCAGCGATGCGCCAACAGGTCGACGCCCTGCACACCCTGCTCGCCCACGTGCAGCAGGGTGGCGGCGCCAAGGCCCAGGAGCGCCACACTTCACGCGGCAAACTGTTGCCGCGCGAGCGCATCAACCGCTTGCTCGACCCAGGCTCACCGTTCCTTGAACTCAGCCAACTGGCCGCCCACCAGGTGTATGGCGAAGACGTGCCTGCCGCCGGCGTGATTGCCGGGATAGGCCGGGTCGAAGGGGTTGAATGCATGATCGTCGCCAACGATGCCACGGTGAAGGGCGGCTCCTACTACCCGCTGACCGTGAAGAAACACCTGCGCGCCCAAACCATCGCCGAGCAGAATCGCCTGCCCTGCATCTACCTGGTGGACTCAGGTGGCGCCAACCTGCCGCGCCAGGATGAAGTGTTTCCCGACCGTGAGCACTTCGGGCGGATCTTCTTCAACCAGGCGAACATGAGTGCCCAGGGCATCCCGCAGATCGCCGTGGTGATGGGTTCGTGCACCGCCGGCGGCGCCTACGTGCCGGCGATGGCCGACGAAGCGATCATGGTGCGCCAGCAGGCCACCATCTTCCTCGCCGGCCCGCCGCTGGTGAAGGCGGCGACCGGTGAAGTGGTCAGCGCTGAAGACCTCGGCGGTGCCGATGTGCACTGCAAGATTTCTGGCGTAGCCGACCACTATGCCGACAGCGACGAGCACGCCCTGGCCCTGGCCCGCCGCAGCGTCGCCCACCTCAATTGGCACAAGCAGGGCCAGTTGCTGCAACGCACGCCGGTAGCGCCGTTGTATAGCAGCGAGGAGCTCTATGGCGTGATCCCGGCCGATGCCAAGCAACCGTTCGATGTGCACGAAGTGATCGCACGCCTGGTGGACGGCTCGGTGTTCGATGAATTCAAGGCCCTGTTCGGCACCACCCTGGTGTGCGGTTTTGCCCACTTGCACGGCTATCCGATTGCGATCCTGGCCAACAACGGGATTTTGTTTGCGGAAGCCGCGCAAAAAGGCGCGCACTTTATCGAGCTGGCCTGCCAGCGCGGGATTCCGCTGCTGTTCTTGCAGAACATCACCGGCTTTATGGTCGGCCAGAAATACGAGGCCGGCGGTATCGCCAAGCATGGCGCCAAGCTGGTCACCGCCGTGGCCTGCGCCAAGGTGCCGAAATTCACGGTGATCATCGGCGGCAGCTTTGGTGCCGGTAACTATGGGATGTGCGGCCGCGCCTACGACCCGCGCTTTTTATGGATGTGGCCGAACGCGCGCATCGGTGTGATGGGTGCCGAGCAGGCCGCAGGGGTGCTGGTGCAGGTCAAGCGTGAACAGGCCGAACGTGCAGGGGTTGCGTTCAGTGCCGAAGAAGAAGCGGCGATCAAGCAGCCGATCCTCGACCAGTATGAAACCCAGGGCCATCCCTACTACTCCAGCGCGCGCTTGTGGGACGACGGCGTCATCGACCCGATGCAGACCCGCGACGTGCTGGCCCTGGCGCTGTCTGCCGCGCTGAATGCCCCCATCGAGCCGAGCCGCTTCGGCGTGTTCCGCATGTAACCTGTAGGAGCGAGCTTGCTCGCGAAGGTCGTTAACGATAACGCGAGCATTCTGGATGAACGCGTTGCCTGGACGTTTTTCGCGAGCAAGCTCGCTCCTACAGGAGACCTCTCATCATCATGGAGCTCCTTGCATGAGCGATTTCAACACCCTCGAACTGATCACCGACAGCCGTGGCTTTGCCACGCTGTGGCTCAGTCGTGAAGCCAAGAACAACGCATTCAACGCCGAGATGATCCGCGAACTGATCATCGCCCTCGACCAGGTGCAAGGTGATCCGTCCCTGCGCTTCCTGGTCCTGCGCGGGCGCGGCAAGCACTTCAGCGCCGGGGCCGACCTGGCCTGGATGCAGCAATCGGCCGAGCTGGACTACCACACCAACCTGGACGACGCCCGCGAACTGGCCGAGCTGATGTACAACCTGGCGAAGCTGAAGATCCCCACCCTGGCAGTGGTGCAAGGCGCGGCCTACGGTGGCGCATTGGGCCTGATCAGTTGCTGCGACATGGCGATTGGTGCCGATGACGCACAGTTCTGCCTGTCAGAAGTGCGTATTGGCTTGGCGCCAGCGGTGATCAGCCCGTTTGTGGTACAGGCGATCGGCGAGCGCGCAGCCCGGCGTTATGCGCTGACGGCCGAACGGTTTGGCGGCCAACGGGCGCGGGATATCGGCCTGCTGGCGGAAAGCTATCCGACCGATACGCTGGAACAACAGGTCGCGCAATGGGTTGCCAACCTGCTGCAAAACAGCCCGGCGGCGATGCGCGCCAGCAAAGACTTGTTGCGCGAGGTCGGTAACGGCGCCCTCACCCCGGCCCTGCGCCGCTATTGCGAAAATGCCATCGCCCGCATTCGCGTCAGCGCCGAAGGCCAGGAAGGCTTGCGCGCGTTCCTGCAAAAACGTACGCCCAGCTGGCAATCCCAGGAGCCCCGTTCATGAGCACACTGACCACCGTACTGGTGGCCAACCGTGGCGAAATCGCCTGCCGGGTGATGCGCACCGCCAAGGCCATGGGCTTGACCACCGTCGCTGTACACAGCGCCACGGACCGCGACGCGCGCCATAGTCGCGAGGCGGATATCCGCGTCGACCTGGGGGGCAGCAAAGCCACGGACAGCTACCTGCAGATCGACAAATTGATCGCCGCGGCCCAGTCCAGCGGCGCCCAGGCGATTCATCCGGGCTACGGCTTCCTGTCGGAAAACGCCGGGTTTGCCCGCGCGGTCGAGGCCGCTGGCTTGATCTTCCTCGGCCCGCCCGCCTCGGCGATCGACGCCATGGGCAGCAAGTCGGCCGCCAAGGCGTTGATGGAGACCGCCGGCGTGCCGCTGGTGCCGGGTTACCACGGCGAAGCCCAGGACCTGGAGACGTTCCGCGATGCCTGCGCGCGTATCGGCTACCCGGTGCTGCTCAAGGCCACGGCCGGCGGCGGCGGCAAGGGAATGAAAGTGGTCGAGGACGTCAGTCAGTTGGCCGAGGCATTGGCCTCTGCCCAGCGCGAGGCGCTGTCGTCGTTCGGCAATGGGCAGATGCTGGTGGAAAAATACCTGCTCAAGCCGCGCCATGTGGAGATCCAGGTGTTTGCCGACCAGCAGGGGCATTGCCTGTACCTCAATGAGCGCGATTGCTCGATCCAGCGTCGGCACCAAAAAGTCGTCGAGGAAGCCCCGGCGCCTGGCTTGAGTACTGAACAGCGCAAGGCCATGGGCGAAGCGGCGGTACGCGCAGCCCAGGCCATTGGCTATGTGGGCGCGGGCACGGTGGAATTTCTGCTGGATGCCCGTGGCGAGTTTTTCTTTATGGAAATGAACACGCGCCTGCAAGTGGAACACCCGGTGACTGAAGCGATTACCGGCCTCGATCTGGTGGCCTGGCAGATTCGCGTGGCCCAGGGTGAAGCGCTGCCGATCACCCAGGCACAAGTGCCGCTGATCGGCCATGCCATCGAAGTACGGCTGTACGCCGAAGACCCCTCCAACGATTTCCTGCCGGCCACCGGGCAGCTGGCGCTGTACCGCGAATCAGCCCCCGGCCCGGGGCGACGCGTGGACAGCGGCGTCGAGCAGGGCGACAGCGTGTCGCCCTTCTACGACCCGATGCTCGGCAAGCTGATTGCCTGGGGCGAAGACCGTGAACAGGCGCGATTGCGGCTGTTGAGCATGCTGGATGAATTTGCGGTGGGCGGGCTGCGGACCAACCTGAGCTTCCTGCGTCGAATCATCGCCCACCCCGCGTTTGCCGCGGCGGAACTGGATACCGGGTTTATCCCGCGCTATCAGGATGAGCTGCTGCCGGTGCCTGGCGCCTTGAGCGATGAGTTCTGGCAGGCCGCGGCCGCGGCGTTCATACAGAGCTTGCCGGCCGGTGACGGGCCTTGGGCGGACACGCGCGGTTTTCGTGCCGGCCTGCCCGCCGAAGTCTCGCTGCACTTGAGCTGCAATGGGCAGGATCGGTTGGTGACATTACCCACCCAGCCCCCGCTGTTGCGGGGCGAACAACTGCTGATCGAGCACCAGGGCGTACGCCGCGCTCATCTGGCGGTGCGCAGCGAAAGCACCCTGTACCTGCGCTGGGATGGCGAGTTGCACGCGGTCAGCCTGTTCGACCCGATTGCAGCGGTCGAGGCCGGCCAGCTCCATCAAGGCGGCCTGACCGCGCCCATGAACGGCAGCATCGTGCGGGTGCTGGTGGAAGTCGGCCAAGCCGTGGAGGCCGGCATGCAACTGGTGGTGCTGGAAGCCATGAAGATGGAACACAGCATCCGTGCGCCCCAGGCCGGGGTGATCAAGGCGTTGTTCTGCGAGGAAGGCGAAATGGTTGCCGAAGGCTGCGCGCTGGTGGAGCTCGAAACAGCCGACTAGAACTTCGCCGTGGCCTGCACCACCACGCCGAGGATGCGGCAATCCTCGGTGAACCGCTGCTTCGGATAGGTGGGGTTGAGCGGCACCAGGTAAAGCTGGCCGCTTTCTTCCATGAGTTGGCGAAAAGTCGCCTGGGGGCTGTCAGCCCATTGGGCGACCACCAGCTTGCCAGGTTGGGCATCGATAGCCGGGTCCACCAGGATCAGCATGCCCGCACCGATGCTCAGACCGCTGGGGGCGGTCATGGCGTCTCCCCTCACCGGGAGCCAAAAGGCGTCACCGCGGGCGTGGTAGTCCGTCAGTTCGAAGCGGGTGGTGGCGTACGCGCCGTGCTCTTCGCGAATTTCGCACATGCCCGTCCAATCGTTGACCGGGTATCGAAAATACGGGTTGTAGGGAGGTTGCGCGGGCAGTGCCTCGGCGGTCTTTTCGCGAATCTGCAAGGCGACTTCCAGGTAGCCCAGCCCCAGTTCCGCGAGAACCCGGTTCATGTCGGCCAGGCTTGGCACACGGCGTTTGTTGAGCCAATGGCCCACCCCGCCCTGGGACATGCCCAGGCGCTCGGCCAGTTGATCCTGCGTGACCTTGCGGTCTTTCATGTTGGCTTTGACCAACGCTATCCAGTTATCCATGGTGCGTGACAATACGATGCGTATTTTTCAGGGCAATAAACAGTTTGTAGTAATCCATAAAACGACATAAATACGATACGTACTATCATCGAACATAAGGTTTTCGACACCCACCCAGAGTACCGCCCCTTATGACGACAAGCCCGCACCGCCTGCCTGAAACACCCGAAACCAGCGAATTGCTCGACATGCGCGGCAGCAGCGCCGCCCAGCGAGCCCTGGACTATTACTTGAAAGAAGATATGTCGCCATCGCCCTCGGATGACACCTTCTTTCGCGTCAAACCCGACATCAGCCACGAAGAAGCCCTGGTGCACGCCTCGGACCTGCTGCGCAGTGCTGCCGCCACCGCCTACGAATCAGCGAACAGCCATCAAGGCAATCAACGCGACCTGGCATTCTCAGTGGTGTATTTGATCGATATGGCGAAGGCGATGGTGGAGCAGTCGCTGCAGGCGCCGAGGGCTCAGGCAAGCGTGTGACGGGCGCGCAGGAAAAATATTTCTATCCCACGGATAAAAACATTTGACTTGCAAATGATAATGATTATTATTGGACTCAGCTGATCGCGAGATCAGTCGATAGACCAAGGGACCTTAGGTCGGACTCTTGGAATATCTCCTCATCAGGCTAATCACGGTTTTTGACCCGGCTCTTTGGCCGGGTCTTTTTTTTGCCAGTTTCCCTGGCATGGCTTCAGGCTAATGAAGACTGTGTGTTGCTGAATGGCGCGCATGGTAGCAAAAGACCATCGTCCAAAGAAAGCCGGTCGAAGGCTCTAGCCCAGATCTTTGAGAAATAGCGCTTGAGAATCAATCTCATAGATTCTAAGCTGCCCCAGCGTCAAGGACGACGCCCCCCTCCTCCGCAACAATTTTGCGTCAAGATTTTGCCCGGTGCCTGTGTAATATAACCGCCACAACATTCATACCCAGGCAACCCGACTATGACCGTGGCCTTGACCTCTATCAAGATCAGCACCGACTTCGACAGTGGCAATATCCAGGTTCTGGATGCCAGCGATGCCTATCAGTTGCTGCTCGCCATCGAACCCGATACCCGCAGCGCACATTTCCAGTGGTTCCACTTCAAGGCCGAAGGCATGCACGTGGGCCATACCCACACTTTCCGCCTGAGCAACGCCAGCCATTCTTCCTATAAGCATGCGTGGAGCGGCTACAACGCTGTCGCCTCCTACGACCATATCAACTGGTTCCGCGTGCCCACGCGCTTTGATGGCGAGACCTTGCACATCAGCCTCGAAACCCGTGAGAAACACGCCTGGTTCGCCTACTTCGAACCCTACAGCCGCGAACGCCACGACTGGCTGATCGAGCAGGCCGTGACCCGCGCAGGCGCTAAATTGCTGGCCACCGGTAAAAGTGTCGAAGGCCGTGATATCCAGTTGCTACGTCGTGGCAAAGGCGGCAGCAACCGGCGCAAGGTCTGGATCATCGCCCAGCAACACCCCGGCGAACACATGGCCGAATGGTTCATGGAAGGCATCATCGAACGCCTGCAACAGGATGGCGATGCCGAGCTGAGGAAGCTCCTGGCCGTTGCCGACCTGTACCTGATCCCCAACATGAACCCTGACGGTGCCTTCCATGGCCACTTGCGCACCAACGCCATGGGCCAGGACCTCAACCGCGCGTGGCAGAGCGCCAACCAGGAAACCAGCCCGGAAGTGCTGTTCGTGCAGCAACAGATGGAAAAGCATGGCGTCGACCTGTTCCTCGACATCCATGGCGACGAGGAAATCCCCTACGTGTTCACCGCCGGTTGCGAAGGCAACCCGGGATACACCCCGCGCATCGAAGCCCTGGAAAAACACTTCCGCAGCCACCTGAGCGCGCTGACCCGTGACTTCCAGACCACCCACGGCTACTCCCGCGACCTGCCGGGCGAAGCCAACATGACCTTGGCCTGCAATGCCGTCGGCGAGAAATACGATTGCCTTTCGCTGACCCTGGAAATGCCGTTCAAGGACAACGACGATGCGCCCAACCCGCACACCGGCTGGTCGGGCAAACGCTCGATGCAATTGGGTAAGGATGTGTTGAGCACGATCGCCGATATCGTGACCGTCCTGCGCTAACCCTTGCCTGGGCCGGCAAGGGTTCAATGGCAGCCTCAGTCTTTGGTACCGGTCATGCTTTGCAACACGCCATCGCGCCGAATCAGCCCGTGGAATAACGCCGCCGCCAGGTGCAAAAGCACCGTCAGGAACAGCAGGTAGGCCAGATACCCATGGGCCTTGCGTAACACCGCGAACAATGGTGCATTCGCGCCTACCAGCGCCGGCAGCTGTATCGAACTGCTCAGCATCACCGGGTCGCCCGCCGCTGAAATCATCGCCCAACCCAGCAGCGGCAGCACCAGCATCAAGGCATACAGCACCAGGTGAGACACCTTGGCCGCCAGTGTTTGCCACAACGGCAAATCGCTGGGCAGCGGTGGTTGGCGCGTGGAAAAGCGCACCACCAGCCGCACGATCACCAGCGCCAGAATCGCAATCCCCAACGGCTTGTGCAGGTGAATCAACCATTCATGCCGCTCGGACACCGACGCGGCCAACCCCGCACCGATAAACAGCATCGCGATGATCATCAGCGCCATCAACCAATGCAGCAGGCGCGCCAGGGGCGTGAAAAACCGTGGTTGGGCATTCATGGCTTCGACTCCTGAGGGGCATTGTGCAAGGGGCTGACTTCGCCAGCGCGACGCAGGTAAGAACTGGCATACGCAGCCGAACGGGCCGCCAGCAGCGGATCATTGGACGCCTCGATGCCGCTCGGCAAAATCAGCGGGTCGAAGTTGATGTCACGGCAATCCCCATCGACCTGTGGCTGGCTGCTGTCCAGCACCAGGCTGCCGACGTTGATGACCTTGTGCTCACCGGCCCAGGTCTTGCTCGCATCGTCCAGCGGGTCACCGGGGTTGGCCAGGGTCATGTTCAATTGCCAACGCAGCGGTCCTGCCGCCAGGCGTTGCACCAGGTCTTTCTCCAGAAAGTCATTGCCTGCCGGTGCGCTATCGCCGGGTGCATCCTGGCTCTGCGGTACGACGCCCCAACGCACGGCCTGGCGTTTGCCGTCGGCGTTCACCAGGTAAAACGCATTGATGCCGTTGTAGGTTTCAGTGGCATAGCTGGCCGATGGCCTGGCGGTCTTGACCCACGCCAGGAACGGCGCGGTCTCAGGGTGAGAAGCAAAAAACGCCGGCATACTCGCCGGGTTCGGCTTGCCGGTGGCCGGGTCGGGCGCGCCGGCCTTGAGCAGTTGATAGAACGCCTCGGGCGTGCCCACCGGGAACACCGGCATGCTGTTCATCCCAGTGCGCCATTGCTGGCCGTTGGCTTGGGTAAATTGCACGGCAAAACTGCGGATCGGCACGCTGCTGTCCGGTGCATAGGGGTTGCCGCTGGGCAAGGCAAATCGGCCGATGATGGGGGTTTTGGCTGCGCTGAAGACTTGGGCGCTGGAATACGCGCGCGCCTCGGCGCTGCTCTCGAAATAACCCGCGACGCACACACCCTTGGCGTGGTTGCGGCGGAACCCCGGATGCACACCGTTATTGGTTTCCAGGGCATTGACCAGCGTCGTGGGCCGCAGGCGTTGTGGGTCGAGGGTGCCGTTGACGTAGGCAAACGCCCCCGCAACAACCGCAACAACCGCACCGATGCCGACAAGTCGAGCAATCAGGCTCGCAGTACTCAGCGCAAGACGGGGTGGTGGTGAGTGATCTACCATCAGGAAACTCCAGGGCCAAGGGCCTTTGGCGGTGAACATAGGGTCGGTGCATTGAGACGAATGCCGATCCGCTCTATTCCCTGGCCTTTGATTTATTTTCGAGAAAGGGGAATAACCTTCAGCGCCGGACGTCTCTCTAGTCCCAACGTAGCGACCAGCCAGCATCCCATGCACGCACTCGACGAACAGTTACGTGAACTCATCCCCAGGCTGCGGCGCTTTGCCGTGTCCCTGACCCGTCACGCCAGCAGCGCCGACGACTTGGTGCAGTCGACCCTGGAACGGGCGATCATCCGCTGGGACGACAAACGTCTGGAAGGCGACCTGCGCGCCTGGCTGTTCTCGATCCTCTACCGGCAGTTCCTCGACGCCCATCGACGCAGCCGCCGCTATGCACGCATGCTCGATTTTTTCACCGGGCGCGATGATGCCGAGCCCTCGGTCGAGCGCACGGTGATGGCCCAAGCCACCTTGCAAGCCTTCGATCAACTCAACACCGAGCAACGTGCGCTGCTGCTGTGGGTGTCGGTCGAAGGTTTGAGCTACAAGGAAGTCGCAGAAATCCTCGACGTGCCCATCGGCACGGTGATGTCGCGCCTGTCGCGGGCGCGCCAGGCCCTGCGCCAACTCAGCGAT
This sequence comes from Pseudomonas sp. MPR-R2A5, assembly GCF_058793055.1. Taxonomy (NCBI): domain Bacteria; kingdom Pseudomonadati; phylum Pseudomonadota; class Gammaproteobacteria; order Pseudomonadales; family Pseudomonadaceae; genus Pseudomonas; species Pseudomonas sp. MPR-R2A5. The sequence goes on along the minus strand of NZ_JBXAFK010000038.1, from coordinate 21,560 downwards.
GGCGAAATCGCCAGCCCTTCCCTGCGGATACTCAAATGATCAGCCTGCCCCCCAGCGAACGCGATTTGCATGCCTACGTCGATCACCAGCTCCTGGAGAGTGATCGGCGTGTGCTTGAAACCTACTTGGCGGCCCACCCCGAGGTCGCGGCCCAAGTCCACGCCTGGCAGCAGGATGCGCAATTGCTGCGCGCGGCACTGAGTGGCGTCCTGCACCAGCCGGCCAACCCTGGGCTGGACCCGATGCTGATTCGCCAGCGCATCAAACATCAGTCCCGCCGCCATTTCGCGACAGCGGCGGTGCTGCTGATTGCCGTCAGCCTCGGTGGCATTGGCGGCTGGCACGCCCGTGAAGCCACGCAACCGCCGCTGCTGCCCATGGCCGACGCCATGCAGGCCTACCGCCTGTTTGCCCAGGACGGCATCATGCCGGCCGACTACCGCTCTTCAGACAGCGGCACGATGCAAACCTGGCTTGATCGCTACTTCAACCAGGCCCACCGCCTGCCGGACTTGAGCCAGGCAGGTTTCAAGCCGGTCAGCGCACGCTTGCTCACCACCGAGCAAGGCGCAGCGGCGATGGTGTTGTACGAAGACACGCAAGGTCGACACATCAGCTTCTACATCCGCCCACCGGGCCCGGACAACGGCTTTCTGCCCCGTGGCAACCGCAGCGCTGACGGCTTACACGCCGAGTACTGGTCCGGCGCCGGCTACAACTATGCGATGGTCAGCCCGGTGGATCAGCCCACCGCGCCGCTGTTGAAGTTCTAGAAACTCCAGCACCACTGTATCGGTCCAGGTCTCGGCGTTGCAGGTGCACCCGGCCCTCCCAAACCCGCGCCGCCTGCTGAGCGCTTGGGCGGGTGTCTACAGGCCATGCCTTTTCGAGATGGCTGGCGGCGCCCTTCTCGATTGGTCAAAACATGGCCGGGGCTCTAAAGTAAGCGACCACCGCACCACAGAGTGACTTGCATTGGCCGTGTTTCCCCTGATCCGACGCCTGCTCGGTAAACCCCCCGGCACCCGCGTCGACGCCTCCATCCCGATGTTCTTTCAGCACAAGGCCGAGCAACAGGGCTACACCCTCAGCGCCGGCCAGGCCCAGGCGATCGCCGCCATGGCCCGCGAAACCGCGCACCTGCTGGCCGGCCAACCGACTCGCAGCCTGTACCTGCACGGCCCGGTGGGGCGCGGCAAAAGCTGGCTGCTCGATGGGTTTTTCCAGGCGTTGCCAATGGCCGAAAAACAACGCGTGCATTTCCATGACTTTTTCGCCCGCCTGCACCGGGGCATGTTCGCCCATCGTCAGCAGCCAGACGCACTGGCCACGACCCTGGATGAGCTGCTCGAGGGCTGCCGCGTACTGTGCTTCGACGAGTTCCACGTCCACGATATTGGCGATGCCATGCTGATCAGCCGGCTGTTCAAAGCCTTGTTCAAGCGCGGTGTCCTGGTGCTGGTCACCTCCAACTACCCGCCCGCGGGCCTGTTGCCCAACCCCCTGTACCACCAGCGTTTCAAGCCGGTGATCGACTTGATCGCGGCGCGTATGGAGATGTTGGAAGTCAGTTCGCCCCGCGACTTCCGCAGCCTGCCCCAGGCCCATGCCGAACAGCGCTTTACCCAGGGGCAATACGTGTGGCCGGGCACGCCGGCACAACGTGAGGCCCTTGGCTTGCCCACCACCGATTGCCCGCCGCAGCCCCTCAGCGTCGGCGCCCGCCAGTTGACCTGCCGCCAGCGCGAAGCACACCGCATCGCTTTCACCTTCAGCGACCTGTGCGAACAACTCACTGCGGTAATGGACTACCTGCTGCTGTGCGACGACTTCGACCACTGGATCATCGATGGGCTGCCATACCTGGCGGATTGCCCGATCGCCGTGCAACAGCGCTTTATCAACCTGGTAGACGTACTCTACGACCGCGATAAGCAGTTGACCCTGATCGGCGAACAGCCCCTGGCCAAATCCCTGGAAGGCCAGGCCATCGACCTGGCCCGCACGGCCAGCCGCCTGAACCAATTGCAAACGGTCAGCCCGCAACGCGCGCCCGACCCGGTATCATGAGCGCCTTTTACGCCCTCTTGCCGAGTGACCGCGCCGTTCATGAATACCCTCGCCCAACTCAAGGCCGGCCAACTGGCCGGTATCACGCGCCTGGACCTGTCCTGCGGGCTGACTGAATTCCCCCGGGAAATCTTCGAACTGGCCGACTCCCTGGAAATCCTCAACCTCAGCGGCAACGCCCTGAGCAGCCTGCCGGATGACCTGCATCGCCTGCCGCACCTGCGCGTACTGTTCTGCTCGGACAACGCCTTTACGGAACTGCCCGAATGCCTGGGCCAGTGCGCCAAACTGAGCATGATCGGCTTCAAGGCCAACCAGATCCGCCACGTACCGGCGGCCGCGCTGCCGCCGCAGTTGCGCTGGCTGATCCTCACCGATAACCGCATCAGCCAACTGCCCGACGAACTGGGCCAGCGGCCGTTGCTGCAAAAACTGATGCTGGCCGGCAACCAACTCGCGCATTTGCCGCCGAGCCTGGCCAACTGCCAGAACCTTGAGCTGATCCGCATCGCCTCCAACCGTCTGACCCGCTTGCCCGAATGGCTGCTGACACTGCCGAGCCTGACTTGGCTGGCCTACGCTGGCAACCCGGTGGAAATGGCGGTTGACGTGGCCGCCGACGACGCGACACCGGATATTCCCTGGGCGCAACTGGCGCTCGCCGACGTGCTCGGGGAAGGTGCCTCCGGAGTGATTCGCAAGGCCACGTGGCAACCTGAGGCCAAGCCCGTCGCGGTCAAACTCTATAAAGGCGCCATCACCAGCGACGGCTCGCCATTGCATGAAATGCAGGCCTGCATCGCGGCCGGGCAGCACCCCAACCTGATCAAGGTCGAAGGCCGTGTGGTGGGCCACCCCGACGGCCAGGCCGCGCTGGTGATGGACCTGATCGAACCGAGCTACCGTAACCTCGCCGCCCTGCCCAGCCTCGCGTCCTGCACCCGCGACATCTACGACCCTGCTACCCGCTTCAGCCTCGCCGTGGCATTGCGCATGGCGCGGGGCATCGCCTCGGTGGCCGCACACCTGCACCGGCACGGCATCACCCATGGCGACCTGTACGGCCACAATATCCTGTGGAACGCGGCGGGTGATTGCCTGCTGGGGGATTTTGGCGCCGCGTCATTCCATGCCACGGCAGATACCCTGGAGACCAGAGCGTTGCAGCACATTGAAGTGCGGGCGTTCGGGGTGTTGCTCGGGGAGTTGCTGGAGCGGATCGACACGGGCTTGAGCGACGACACGCGTCAGGTGCTAGAAAGCTTGCAGGCGCGCTGCTGCCAGCCGGAGGTGTTGGCACGGCCGAGTTTCGAGGAAGTCGACGCGCTGCTGCAATCTATCCCACACCCCTGAACCCAATGTGGGAGCAAGCCCCCTCCCACACTGGATTGCTGGTGGCAGGTAGAAAGCAGCCCGGCGGTAGATCTCGTGGATACCGCCAATCCCCTGTGGGAGATGTCGAGCTTTAGCGAGGCTTCGAAGGCGGTGGCACGGTTGGCAGGTGTGTTGGCTGACCCACCGCCATCGGGGGCAAGCCCCCTCCCACATTTGATCGCGGGTGGCAGGTAGAGAGCAGCCCGGCTGTGGATCTCGTGGATACCGCCAATCCCCTGTGGGAGATGTCGAGCTTTAGCGAGGCTTCGAAGGCGGTGGTACGGTTGGCAGGTGTGTTGGCTGACCCACTGCCATCGCGAGCCAGCCCCCTCCCACATTCGAGCCGAGCTTATTCAGCTATCAATCAGCCTGCCAAGCCGACGAACATATCCTGCACGTCGTCATGGTTGTCCAGACCTTCGAGGAAGGCTTCGACTTCCGCCATCTGCGCGTCGGTCAAGCCGCTCACCGGGTTTTTCGAGATGTAGCCCAGCTTGGCCGACAGTACGGTGAAGCCCTGCTCCGGCAAGGCTTTTTGCACGGCGTCCAGGTCGGTGGTCTCGGTAATGAACAGGGTCGTGCCTTCTTCTTCACCTTCTTCGAAGTCCTGGGCGCCGGCTTCAATCGCGGCCATTTCCGGATCAGCGTCCGGGCTGTCCGGCGACGCTTCGATCAGGCCAACGTGGTTGAAGTCCCAGGCCACGGAGCCGGAAGCCCCCAGTTGGCCCTTGCGGAAGGCCACGCGGATTTCCGCCACGGTGCGGTTGATGTTGTCGGTGACGCACTCGACGATCAACGGCACCTGGTGCGGGGCGAACCCTTCGTAGGTCACGCGGTGGTACTGCACGGTTTCACCCAGCAGGCCGGCGCCTTTCTTGATGGCGCGGTCCAGGGTTTCCTTGGGCATCGAGGCCTTTTTGGCCTGTTCCACCACCAGACGCAGGTGGGCGTTGGTCGCCGTGTCGGCGCCATTGCGCGCGGCGATGGTGATCTCTTTCACCAGCTTGCCGAAGATCTTGCCCTTGGCATTGGCTGCCGCTTCTTTATGTTTGACTTTCCACTGTGCGCCCATGACTCACTCTCTTCTCGTCCATCGCGCCGAAACGTCTACTGGCCGGCGCTTTGGGGGCAGAGTTTATAGGGCAAAAACGCTCTGATCCACCAAAAACCGGCCATACCCCTCAGGTTCGCAAGGGTTTGATCGTCGCATCCTGCTCCGGCACCAAGCCCCTCATCGGCGCCAGCTCGAAGAACGCCTGAATCAAACGCAACGACCGGCGCCGCTCCATGCACCCGAGCATATGCCGGTTCAGCAGCCCCTCGCCGCGGATCGGCACCGCCTGCACGCGCGGGTCCTGGCTGACCTCCATCGACGACACCACGCCGACCCCCAATTCAGCCGCGACGGCTTCGGTCACCGCCTCGCGGCTGTCCAGTTCCAGCAACACCCTGGGTTGCACATTGGTCGCCAGGCAGGCGTCGTCAAAGGTGCGTCGGGTGATGGAGCCGGGCTCGCGCAGCACCATGATCACCTCGTTCAATTGCTCCAGGCCAATGCCCTTGGGCAGCGTCGCCCACGGGTGGCTGGCCGGTACCAACGCGCAAATCCGCGACTCGCCCAAGGGTTGCAGGTGCAAGCCATTGCGCGGCTCCACCTCAGTCAGCACCGCTACATCCACGTGCTCGGCCAGCAACGCCGCCAGGGTTTCCTGAGCATTGCCCAAGCGCAGGTTGACGGTGATGCCGGGGTAACGCGCACGCAGGCTGGCAATCATCGGCATCACCAGGTGCGGGCCGTCCGCCGACACTTCCAGGCGCCCGGTGAGCAATTGTCGATTGGCCTCCAGCAGGGTCTGCGCCTCGTCGACCAGGCCGAAGATCGCGCGCGTGATCGCCGCCAGGCGCGCGCCCTCCTCGGTCAACTCGACCCGCCGCGCCGTGCGACGCAACAGCGGGATCTGGTAGTGCTCTTCCAGGGCCTTGATATGCCCGGTGACCGCCGGCTGGCTGATGAACAGCCGCGCTGCCGCACGGGTAAAGCTGCCCTCGCGGGCCACGGCATCGAATGCGCGCAATTGGAACAGGTTCATGGGGATTGACCTGGCTATCGGCCTGACTGATAGCTCGCATAACAACAAACAATTTGATTGATAACAAGCCAAACTGCAATTTAGGCGCCGTAGCTTCACCCCCAAACAGCTTGCAAGGACTTGAGATGAGCACTGCCGCGCCGATCCTGCTGACACCTGGCCCCTTGACCACCTCTGCCCGCACTCGCCAGGCAATGATGGTGGATTGGGGGTCATGGGATGAGCGTTTCAACCAACTCACTGCCAGCACCTGCGCGCAACTGCTGGCGATCCTCAACGGTGCCGAAAGCCACCATTGCATCCCCTTGCAAGGCAGCGGCACCTTCGCCGTCGAAGCCGCCATCGGCACCCTGGTGCCCCGCGACGGCAAGGTGCTGGTGCTGATCAACGGCGCCTATGGCAAACGCCTGGCGAAGATCTGTGAAGTACTCGGCCGTACGTTCAGCACCTTTGCGACCGCCGAGGACGAACCCACTACCGCCGCCGACGTCGACCGCCTGCTGCACGCCGACCCGGCCATCACCCACGTCGCCTTGATCCACTGCGAAACCAGCACCGGCATTCTGAATCCGCTGCCGCAGATCGCCGAAGTGGTCAAACGCCACGGCAAGCGCCTGATCGTCGACGCCATGAGCTCGTTCGGCGCACTGCCGATCGATGCCCGCCAAGTGCCGTTCGAGGCGTTGATCGCCGCCTCGGGCAAATGCCTGGAGGGCGTGCCCGGCATGGGCTTTGTCTTCGCCGAAAAACAGGCGCTGGCCGCCGCCCAAGGCAACTGCCACTCCCTGGCGATGGACCTGTTCGAGCAGCACAGCTACATGGCCAAGACCGGCCAGTGGCGCTTCACCCCGCCCACCCACGTGGTCGCCGCCCTGCACGAAGCGCTGCTGCACTACCACGAAGAGGGCGGCCTGCCCGCGCGCCATCAGCGCTACGCCAACAACTGCCAGGCGTTGCTCGACGGCATGGCCGAACTGGGCCTGCGCAGCTTCCTGCCGGCAGCGATCCAGGCGCCGATCATCGTCACCTTCCACGCGCCAAAAGACCCGCGCTACCAGTTCAAGGCGTTCTACGAACGGGTCAAGGCCAAGGGTTTCATTCTGTATCCCGGCAAATTGACCGAGGTCGAGACCTTCCGCGTCGGCTGCATCGGCCACGTCGATATCGCCGAGATGCAGGCGGCGGTGGCGGCAGTAGCCCAGGTGCTGCAAGAGATGGAAGTGTTGGACATTTGATTCTCCCCATGACCCACAGGATTCGACCCATGAACTATCAAACCCCCAACACCCTCCAGGCCGTCATCCTCGACTGGGCTGGCACCGTAGTCGACTTCGGTTCGTTCGCCCCCACGCAGATCTTTGTCGAAGCCTTCGCCGAGTTCGACGTGCACGTCTCGATCGAAGAAGCCCGTGGCCCGATGGGCATGGGCAAGTGGGACCATATCCGCACCCTCTGCGACCAACCGGCGGTCGCCGAGCGCTACCGCAAGGTGTTCGGCCGCACGCCCAGCGATGACGACGTCACCGCCATCTACCAGCGCTTCATGCCCTTGCAGATCGAGAAAATCGCCGCACACTCGGCCCTGATCCCTGGCGCCCTCGACACCATCGCGGCGCTGCGTGCGCAGGGGATCAAGATCGGTTCCTGCTCCGGCTACCCCAAGCCAGTGATGGACAAGGTTGTCGCCCTGGCGGCCCGCAACGGCTATAGCGCCGACCACGTGGTTGCCACCGACGAAGTCCCCAATGGCCGTCCGTGGCCGGCCCAGGCCCTGGCCAACGTGATCGCGCTGGGCATTGACGATGTGGCGGCCTGCGTCAAGGTCGACGACACCGTCCCGGGCATTCTCGAAGGCCGCCGCGCCGGGATGTGGACCGTGGCCCTGACCTGCTCCGGCAACGCCCTGGGCCTGACCTACGCGCAATTTCGCGCACTGGACAGCGCCACCCTGGCCAGCGAACGCACGCGCATCGAGACGCTGTTCCAAGCCTCGCGCCCGCACTACCTGATCGACACCATCAGCGACCTGCCGGCGGTGATCACGGACATCAACCAGCGCCTGGCGCGCGGTGAAATGCCGCAAGCGCACTGATCAAGGTCAACACAACGGCATTCGCGTCGGGCAAATCCGGCAAAACAGGCTTACAGTAAAAGGACTTCGTCGCCAAAGAACGGAGGTTTGCCCTGATGAGTGAGGAAGAAAGCGATGCCGTGGAAAAATTCCGATACACGCTACAGCACCATGTCGATTGCGTTGCACTGGTTGATGGTGGTGTTGCTGGCGGTGGTCTACGCCTGCATTGAGTTTCGCGGGATCTTTCCCAAAGGCAGTGGCGGGCGTGCGTTGATCGTCGAAATGCACTTCATGTTCGGCCTGACCGTGTTTGTGCTGGTGTGGCTGCGCCTGTTTGCACGCAGCCTGGGCGTTGCACCGAAGATCGTTCCGGCCCCCCCGCAATGGCAGTCCTCGCTGGCGACCCTGATGCATCTGGCGCTGTACGTGTTCATGATCGGCATGCCGATCGCCGGTTGGCTGATCGTCAGCGCCCAAGGGCATTCCGTGATGTTCTACGGGGTCGAGTTACCGCCGCTGATCGGTGAAAACAAGGACCTGGCCAAGCAGATCAAGGAATGGCACGAACTGGGCGGTTCGATCGGTTATTGGTTGATCGGGCTGCACGCGGTGGCCGGCCTTTACCACCATTACTTCATGCGCGATAACACGGTGTTGCGCATGATGCCCAAGCGCTAGGCGCCAATCCCACGACGGCCCTGCAAGCCGCCCGTATGGATGAAGATCAGGCGAGTGCCGCGACCGAAGCGTCCGGCCTCGACCTGTTGCTTCAACGCCAGCAACGCCTTGCCGGTGTACAGCGGCTCGAGCGGCACACCGCAGGCCTGTTCGGTGGCGTCGATAAAGTCGAGCAGGAGTGGGTCGACCTTGGCAAACCCACCCCGGCTGGCGTCCAGCAGCTCATATCCCTGCTGCACGATGGCCTGCACGTTTTGCGCGACACCGTGATCATCCGGCACCGCCATTGCGCCAAACACCGGATGCGCACCAGCCTCTGCCAGCACCAGGCCCGCCAGGGTGGTGCCAGTGCCCGCCGCCAGCCACCAGGCCGTGTAATCCGCCCACCCCAGGTTGCCCAACTGGGCGCGAGCCTGCTCGACCAACACGCCACACCCCGACGCCCCGCAGAGCGTGCCGCCGCCTTCGGGCACAGGATGTAAGTCCGGATACTGCTCACGCCATGGTGCCCAGAATCCAGGTTCGTGACGTGCGCGATAGCCGCCATACCCCAGCCAATGCAACTGCATGCCGAAGGCTTTCAGGTCGACCACGGTGGGGGTGTCTTGAGGATGGCCGCGCAACAGGCCGACGGTAGGGAAACCGAAGCGTTTGCCCGCCGCCGCCAGCGCGTGCAAATGGTTGGAGTGCGCTCCGCCCAGGCTGATGATTCCGTTCGCACCGGCCTGTTGCGCCTGGGCCAAGTGCCCGGTGAGCTTGAACCACTTGTTGCCGCTGATCAGCGGGTCGATGCGGTCCAGGCGCAGCACGGCCAGTTCGACCCCGTTCAGCCAGTCCAGCGGCAAGGGTTCAAGCGGCGCACAGGGAAGCCAATCGAAGGGACCCATCGGGGGAACATCTGCATGAAAAAGGGGCGGTAGTCTAACACCGCCCCGCCTCGGTTCCTTACAGCTCGGCCGCCAGGCGCGAGCCCTGGTTGATGGCGCGCTTGGCGTCCAGCTCGGCCGCCACATCGGCACCGCCGATCAAGTGCACGTGCTGGCCCGCGGCGACCAGGCCGTCCTGCAATTCGCGCAACGGATCCTGGCCGGCACAGATGACGATATTGTCCACCGCCAACAGCTGCGGCTCGCCCTCGGCGCCGATGCGGATATGCAGGCCCTCATCGTCGATCTTCAAGTATTCGACGCTGTTGAGCATCTGCACCTGCTTGTTCTTCAACCCGGTGCGGTGAATCCAGCCGGTGGTCTTGCCCAAGCCGTCGCCGACCTTGGAAGCCTTGCGTTGCAGCAGGAACACATCGCGCGCCGGTGCATGACGCTCGGGCTTGATCCCGGCCACGCCGCCACGGGCTTGCAGTTGGGTGTCGATGCCCCACTCTTTCCAGAACGCATCACGGTCCAGGCTGGTGGAGACGCCCTGGTGCACGAGGAATTCCGACACATCAAAGCCGATGCCACCGGCACCGATCACCGCGACGCGCTTGCCCACCGGCTTACGCTCAAGGATCACGTCCAGGTAGCTCAGCACCTTGGCATTGTCGATACCCGGGATCGCCGGGGTGCGTGGCGCAATGCCGGTGGCCAGGATAATCTCGTCATAGCCGCCCGCCACCAGTTGCGCGACATCCACACGGGTGTTGAGGCACACCTCGACGTGGGTGGTCTGCAGCTTGCGCTTGAAGTAGCGCAGGGTTTCGAAGAACTCTTCCTTGCCCGGTATGCGCTTGGCGATATTGAACTGGCCGCCGATCTCGCTGGCGGAGTCAAACAACGTGACTTGATGGCCGCGCTCAGCCGCCACGGTAGCCGCTGCCAGGCCTGCGGGGCCGGCGCCGACCACGGCGACTTTCTTGATATGTTTCACCGGCAGGTAGTTCAGCTCGGTCTCGTAGCACGCCCGCGGGTTGACCAGGCAAGTGGTCAGCTTGCCGCCAAAGGTGTGGTCCAGGCAGGCCTGGTTGCAGCCGATGCAGGTGTTGATTTCATCGGCGCGACCGGCAGCGGCCTTGTTGACGAACTCCGGGTCAGCGAGAAACGGTCGTGCCATCGAGACCATGTCGGCATCGCCTTCGGCAAGGATCTGCTCGGCAATCTCCGGGGTGTTGATGCGGTTGGTGGTGATCAGCGGAATCTGCACCGCGCCACGCAACTTGGCGGTGACTTTACTGAAGGCGCCACGCGGTACCTTGGTCGCGATGGTCGGGATACGCGCTTCGTGCCAGCCAATCCCGGTGTTGATGAGCGTGGCGCCGGCCTGCTCGATGGCCTTGGCCAACTGCACGATTTCTTCCCAGGTGCTGCCGCCTTCGACCAGGTCGAGCATCGACAGGCGGAAGATAATGATGAAGTTCGGGCCCACCGCTTCGCGCACCCGGCGCACAATCTCGACCGCCAGGCGCATGCGGTTTTCGTAGCTGCCGCCCCAACGGTCGGTACGGTGGTTGGTATGAGCGGCGAGGAACTGGTTAATGAAGTAGCCTTCGGAGCCCATGATTTCCACGCCGTCGTACGCGGCGGACTGAGCCAGCAGCGAGCAGGTGACGAAATCCTGGATCTGCTTTTCGATGCCCGCCTCGTCCAGCTCCTTGGGCTTGAACGGGTTGATCGGTGCCTGGATCGCACTCGGCGCGACCTGCTTGGGGCTGTAGGCATAACGGCCAGCGTGGAGGATCTGCATGCAGATCTTGCCGCCCGCGTCATGGACGGCCTGCGTGACGATCCTGTGCTTCTGCGCCTCCTGCTCGGTGGTCAGCTTGGCCGCGCCGGCATACACCCCGCCTTCGTCGTTCGGGCCAATGCCGCCGGTGACCATCAGGCCCACGCCGCCACGGGCGCGCTCGGCAAAATAGGCCGCCATGCGCTCGAAACCGCCCGGTTTCTCTTCCAGGCCGGTGTGCATCGAGCCCATCAGGGTACGGTTGCGCAAGGTGGTAAAACCCAGGTCCAACGGGGCCAGCAGGTGCGGGTACGCAGCAGCGGTCATGGTCAAGCTCCACAACGGATCATCACGGGGGTGTGGCAGGCTCGTAGGGCCCGTCATCGGTTTATGTCCCACAGACTAAGAGGCGAGGGATGACGGCTCAATGACTGAAACTGACAAGTTATTGATCCAAATGCACAGTGCCCCTTGGCAAGCCGGGGCATGGGCCCTACCCTAGGTGCGAACCCTGCACTTGGTCCGTTGTCTGTTCCCCCATGCGTAAACTTCTCGTTCTTACCGTCACCATGGCCCTGGTTGCCGCCATCGCCGCGTATCTGGTCTGGACCCAGGAGCGCCCCGTGGCGCATTACCTGTCCGACCTGCGCATTACCCTGGCCGTCAACGAAGGCCAGCCGGCCGACCGCGGCAATCTGCTGGGCATCCAGCCCGAGCTGTTCCCCGCTGACTACCAGAGCCTGGAACGCCTGCACCTGAAGCTGGCGGCCTACCTGCAAAAAGCCCGCGACCAGGGGCTGATCAATGAAAAGACCATCGTGGTGCTGCCGGAACACATCGGCACCTGGCTGATGCTCGGCGGTGAGAAAAACGAGCTGTACCAAGCGACCCATGTCAAAGATGCGATGAATTGGCTGTCGATCAGCAACCCGTTGCAGTTCCTGCGGGCCTGGATCAGCGCCACCGGCGATAACCGCATGGACGATGCCTACCTGCGCATGAAAGCCCCGGAGATGGCGCGCGATTACCAGGTACTGTTCGGCGGCCTGGCCAAGGAATTTGGCGTGACCCTGGTGGCCGGCTCCATCGCCCTGCCCAACCCCAGCGTCCGCCAAGGTCACTTGCAGGTCGGCCATGGTGCGCTGTACAACGCCAGCCTGGTGTTTGCCGCCGACGGTTTGCCCGTGGGCCAGCCGCAACGCCAGCTCTACCCGATCTACGATGAGCGCGGTTTTATCGAGCCGGGCGATGAAACCATCGTCAGCGTAGTCGACACCCCGGCTGGACGCCTGGGTATCCTGATCGGCAGTGACAGCTGGTACCCGGACAACTATCGCAAGCTCAACGAACAAGGCGCACAGCTGATCGCGGTGCCGGCGTTTGTCATCGGTCGCGACACCTGGGACCGCCCATGGCGTGGCTTCAAAAGTGTGTCCACCCCAGCGGAAATCAGCCTCAAGCCCGAAGAACTCAGCGAGGGCGAGGCCTGGCGCCGTCTCACCCTCATCAGCCAGCCCGCCATCAGCCAGGCCAGCGCCGGCATGAGCGTGTTCCTGCGTGGGCAGTTCTGGGACCTGGGCACTGCCGGGCACAGTTTCCTCAGCAGCAACGGGCAAATCATTGCCGACGGCGACGCCCGCGGCGCACGCCTGCTGAATATCTGGTTGTAATGCCGTGAAACCGGTGCGCCTGGGGGATCTGTCGGTGGGCTTCGTGCACACCCTGGCCGACGCAATCCACAGCCACGGCCTCGACCCGCAACCCCTGCTGCTGCAATACGGCCTTGACCCGGCACGCCTCGCCGAAGCGGGCGCGCGCTTGTCGATCCCGCGCTATATGCGCCTGGGCCATGCCGCCATCCAACTCACCGGCGACCAGGCCCTGGGCCTGCGCATGGGCCAACTCAGTCGCTTGAGCCAGGCCGGCCTGGCCGGGGTCACGGCCGCCCAGGCGCCCAACGTGCGTGAAGCGGCGCGCACCCTCACACGCTTCGAAGCGCTGTACGGTTCCAACTATCGCGGGCAATCGAGTTTTCATGAGGATGCCGAAGGCGCCTGGCTGCGCTTCTATTCCATCAGCCCCTACAACGCCTACAACCGCTTTGTGGTGGACTCGATCATCGCCGGGTGGCTGCACCAACTGTCGAGCCTGGCCCAGCAACCGGTGCAGGCACAGCGCATCGAGATTGAATTCGACGCCCCCGAGTACAGCGACCAGTACAACGTGCTGGGTGACGGCCTGGTCCACTTCGGCGCCGACATCAATCAACTGCGCCTCAGCCAGCAAACCCTGGCCCTGCGCAACCCACAGCACTGTCCAAGCACGTGGCAACTCTTGCTGCAATTGTGTGAAAGGGAATTGGAGCAGTTGACTCGCACCCGCAGCCTGCGCGAGCGCATTACCCGGTTGCTCGGGCCGATGCTCAATGGTGGCCGGGAACCCGACCTGGAAGAAGTGGCGGCACGCTTGAAGCTGCCCACCTGGACGCTACGCCGCAAACTGGCCGAAGAAGGCACTCAGTTTCGCGCAATCCTCAACGACACCCGCCGCGACCTGGCCATGACTTACATTCGCGATACGGAACTGGCGTTCGGCGAGATCGCCTATTTGCTCGGTTTTGCCTCGGCCCAAGCCTTTCAACGGGCGTTCAGGCGGTGGAACAACCAGACCCCAGGGGAATTTCGCCGCAGTCAGCGGCACTCCGCCTGAAGTCGGTCTTACAGCTCGGTGGCATCATCGGCCGGATCCAGAGGGTCCAGTTCAAAGGCCTGGTACTCCAGCAGTTCTTCCTGGTAATCGTCCATGGTGGGCTCCTTGTTTTGAATTAAAAGCGGCTGCAGACAAATGACCTGCACAGCCAGCCTAAAGTGCCGTGATGACGAAAATATGTCGACGTCATGACGCTCCTGCACTCCAAGATTAAACGTAGCAGCGTTATACGGATTTAGCACAGGAGGCTTTAAGTACAATTGCAATCATTGCAATTGCAATAATATACCGATTTCCACTAAGGTAAGGGCATTCGTCGCCAGGTGCCCTCCCTATGACCACCGCTACCGCCCGCGCCGCGCAGCTCTGTCTCGACGCCTTGAGTTGTGCGACAACGGCCTGCCGCTCACCGCTATACACCGTGATGAGCATCGCCAACACCCTGGAATCCAGCCGACAGGCCTGGGTGATCCGCGGCCAGTCCCACTCCCGGCGCGTAGATGGATGGCCCAGCTGGTTCGCACGCAATACCGGGGAAAAACCGCTGCTGTACCTGCACAGCGCCGTCTCGTCTGCGCAGTTATGCGCCTTGACGGAGGAGACGACGCAGCGCGGCATCTTGTGCAACGACATCGAAAACCACGCCTCCCCCTGGCCCAAGGGCACGCAACCATCCCTGCCGATATGGCTGGCGACCCATCCGCGCTGCACGCCCTACGACCCGGCTTCGGGCGAGGAAGCCCAGGCGATTGTGCTGGCAGGGTTGCGCACGCTGTATGTCGAAGGCCAACCGGGCTTCTATTACCTGGCGCTGCATGACCACGCAAGCGCAGTGCCCTTGAGCGCACAGGACCGTGAGGATGCGCTCAAGGGCATGTACCCGATCCAGGGCGGTCCCTCATGGGATGTGCGATTGCTCGGCGCAGGCCGGGCGCTGGAAGAAGTCGTCCAGGCGGCGCGATTGTTGGAAGAGGATTGGAAGATCACGGCCCAACTGTGGAGCTGTCCCAGCTATACGCGGTTGGCCCGTGAAGCGGCGACCATTGAACGCTGGAATCGCCTGCATCCGACGGCCCCCAAACGCAGCTGCCATTTACGTGATTGCCTGGCCGGAAATGCGGCGCCGGTCATTGCCGTCACCGGTTATCCGCAGGCAATTGTCGATCAGTTGGCGGCGTATGTGGATGCGCGGTTCGTGGCGCTGGGAGCCGGTTCGGTGCAGGCGACCGCGCCCAGTCGCTACTGGATTGCGGTATTGGCATTGAACGCCTTGGCGGAAGAAGGGCTTATTGATGCCCGGCAGGTGGACCTGGCGATAAACCGGTATGCACTGAAATGAACAGGCATGCACGCCATTGTGGGAGGGGACTTGCCCCCTCCCACATGGGATCGGCATCAAGCTTCCGACTTGCGTCGGCCACGGGTTTGAACACCTGCCGCCATCGCCATCCCGGCAGTACGCTCCAACGCCTCGGCAAACGCCTGGCGCTGCTCCGGTTCGATCTGCGACAGGAACAACTCGTCCACCGTGCTTTCGTAGATCTTCCACATTTTTTTACGCAATGCCCGGCCGGCATCGGTGATCGACGCAAATGCCGCGCGACCATCGCCGTCGGAGCGTGAACGCACTACCAGGCCGTCCTTTTCCAGGCGGTCTACCAGGCGTGTGAGGTTATAGCGCTCGATGGCCAGCACATCGGCCAACTCGTGCATGCGGCGGGTGCCTTCGGGGCCGCTTTCCAGGCCCCACAGTGCGTCGTACCAGGCGTAAGGCGGCAAGTCGGCGGCCGCCAGGCGGCGCTCGATTTCACGGATGACCGTCCTGTGGGCCCTGACAAAACGGAACCATACATCGGGCTCTTTCGACGACATGCAACACCATCCGGTGGATTTCAAGAAGGTTGCAATAGTAGCTCATCCCGCGCTAGATTCGCTCATGTAGTTGCAATTGCAATTATATTGCAACACTCCCACAAGGAGCCCACCACTTGAAATCCGCCTACCCTGGAGCCTCACATGACCCCGAATAACACAGTCAGACGCGACGCCGATCCACAGGAAACCCGCGAGTGGCTGGAGTCCATCGAGTCGGTGCTGTCCACCGAAGGCCGCCCGCGCGCCCACTACCTGATCGACCAGTTGCTGGATTTCGACGTGGCGCGGCATGGTGACTTCTACGGGCGGGTGACCACGCCCTACATCAACACGATCCCGGTAGACCGCCAGCTGCCCTACCCCGGCAACCTGGCCATCGAACGCCGCACCAATGCGTTTATCCGCTGGAATGCCATGGCCATGGTGCTGCGCGCCGGCAAACATTCCGGTGTCGGTGGGCATATCGCCACCTATGCGTCGGCCGCCGTGCTGTATGACGTCGGCTTCGACCATTTTTTCCGTGGGCGCACCGACACGTTCGATGGCGACCTGGTGTACATCCAGGGTCACTCCTCCCCAGGCATCTACGCGCGTGCCTACCTCGAAGGCCGCATCAGCGAAGCGCAGTTGGACAACTTCCGGCGCGAGGCCGGTGGCCAGGGCTTATCGTCCTACCCCCACCCACGATTGATGCCGGACTTCTGGCAATTCCCCACCGTGTCCATGGGGCTCGGGCCGATCACCGCCGCCTACCAGGCGCGCTTTATGCGCTACCTGGAGTTGCGCGCGCTCAAGCAGCACCAGGGCCGCAAGGTCTGGGCGTTCCTCGGTGATGGCGAAATGGACCAGCCGGAATCAATGGCCGCCATTTCCCTGGCCGGGCGCGAAAAGCTCGACAACCTGATCTTCGTGGTCAACTGCAACCTGCAACGCCTGGACGGCCCGGTACGCGGCAATGCCAAGGTGATCCAGGAATTCGAAAGCCTCTACCGCGCGGCAGGCTGGAATGTGATCAAGGTGATCTGGGGCAGTGGCTGGGACGCGCTGCTGGAAAAAGACCAGAGCGGGCTGCTGCGCCAACGCATGATGGAGTGCGTGGACGGCGATTATCAGAACTACAAATCCCAGGATGGCGCCTATGTGCGCGAACATTTCTTCGGCAAATACCCAGAGTTGCTGGCACTGGTTGCAGACCTGTCCGACGAGGATATCTGGAAACTCTCACGAGGCGGTCATGACCCCGACAAGGTCTATAACGCCTATGCTGCCGCTGTGCGTCATACCGGCCAGCCCACGGTGATCCTGGCGAAAACCGTCAAGGGTTTTGGCATGGGCGAAGCTGGCGAAGGCCAGAACATTAACCACCAACTGAAAAAAATGGGCGCCGATGCCGTCAAAGCCTTCCGCGACCGCTTCGGCCTGGAAGTGCCTGATGAGCAGTTGGCCGAAATCCCTTACCTCAAGCCAGCCGCCGAGAGCGAAGAAGCTCGCTACTTCGCCGCACGGCGCCTAGCGTTGGGCGGCTATGTGCCAGCACGCCACACCGCCGTCGAGTCACTGCAGATTCCGGAGCTGAGCGCCTTCGCCACCCAGCTCAAAGACACCGGCGAGCGCGCCATCTCCACCACCATGGCCTTTGTGCGGATCCTCGGCACGCTGCTCAAGGATCCGCACCTGGGCAAGCGGGTCGTACCCATCGTGCCGGACGAATCACGCACCTTCGGTATGGAAAGCCTCTTCCGTCAGATAGGTATCCACTCCGCCGTCGGCCAGCTCTACACCCCACAGGACGCTGGGCAACTGAGCTACTACAAGGAGAGTAAGGACGGACAGATCATGCAGGAAGGCCTGAATGAATCTGGCGCCATTTCCTCCTGGATCGCGGCGAGTACGTCCTACAGCAACCACGCCCTGATGACCGTACCCTTCTACATTTTCTACTCGATGTTCGGCTTCCAGCGCGTCGGCGACCTGGCCTGGGCGGCTGGCGACGCACGGGCGCGCGGTTTCCTGCTGGGCGCCACGGCCGGGCGCACCACCCTGATGGGCGAAGGCTTGCAGCATGACGATGGGCATAGCCATATCCTGGCGTCAGTGATTCCCTGCTGTGTGTCGTATGACCCGACCTTTGCCTACGAGCTGGCGGTGATCATTCGCGAGGGCATGCGGCGCATGTATGTCGAGCAGGAGGATATTTACTACTACATCACCCTGCTCAACGAGAACTACCCACACCCGGCAATGCCCGAAGCCGTGGAAGAAGGCATTCTCAAGGGTTTGTATCCCCTGAGTACTCATCAGCAAGCACAGGTGCAATTGATGGGCAGTGGTTCGATCCTGCGGGAAGTGATCGCTGCGGCTGCATTGCTCGACAAGGATTTCGCCGTACACAGCACCGTATGGAGTGCGCCCAGCCTGACCGAGTTGCGCCGTGAGGGGCATGAAGCGGAACGCTGGAACCTGCTGCACCCGGAACGTGAACCGCGCTTGAGTTACGTCGAACAATGCCTGGCCGGACAGATGGGCCCGGTGGTGGTGGCCACTGACTACATGAAGCTCTTCGCCGACCAGATCCGCCCCTTCGTGGCAAACCGGCGCTTTGTTGCGCTGGGCACGGACGGCTTCGGGCAGTCGGATACACGGGAAACCTTGCGCGAGTTCTTCGAGGTGGACCGGCATTTCATCGTGCTGGCGGCACTGAAGGCGCTGGCCGACGACGGGTTGATCGGACGCGACAAAGTCAGTGAGGCGATCAGGCGCTACGGAATCAATGTCGACAAGACCAATCCCGTAGCGGTCTGATTTACTGTGCAGGCGTCGGCAGGGGTGGAATCGGCTCTGTCGGCGGCGGCAGGTCCGACGTGGTTGGCGCTGGTGTCGGTGCAGGTGTCGGTTCTGCCTGCGGGGCAATCGGCGCAGCCTCCGGCGCAGGTACAACCGGCTCCGAGGCGGCCGGCGCCGCGGGTGCTTCCTTCGGCGTTGGCGTTTTCTCGGCCGCTGGGGCGACCTTGGGTTCCGGTACCCCCAGGTCCGCCTTAGGCGTCTCTGGAATATGCGCCGCCTTCTTGACTTCCTGAGGCAGGAACACGTCCACCAGGGCAAAGTAGCGCTCGTAGAACTTCGGCGCCGAGACGGTCTCGCTCGCCACCTTCACCATCGAGTCATCGGTGGAGCCAATCGGCATCGACACCGAGCCCAGCACGCCCACCCCCAGGCTTGCGGAGTTATTGACCTTCTTCAGCGCATAGCGGTCCTGCAGGGCGTTGGCGAACATCGTCGAGTGGTTTTTGCCCTTGCCGTCATCGGCACACACCACGTTGAAGCTGATTTGCATGTGAGTCTCGCCGGTCTGCTGGAAACTCTTGTTACCCACTACCAGTTTCGGATCGCTGCTGGTGATGATGTAGCCCTGGCTCAGCAGGGCACGCCGTGCGGCCTCGCACGCTGCCACGTCAGTGACCGGGTAATCCCGGGAAAACGTACCAGAGTCGTCGAAATTTTCATGTTCATAAATAGCGGTCTTGGGTGACGAGCAGCCCGCGGCGCCCGCCAGCACCAGCGCCAACCCGAGGCTACGCAAGTGAAATGATGTCGACATTGAAAATCCTGAGGAAAACAGTCAGGGCGGTATTGTGCAACAGAACGAGGCCTTGGCGCGCGCATTCCTGTCGGTAAAACGTCACAGGCCTACACATCGGTGCCTACAGGAAAAAGCCCGGCACACATATGGTCAATAAACACGCGGAGTTTGGCCGAGGCATGGCGACTTGATGGCCACAACATCCAGAAACTACCCCGGTGCTCGAGGTAGTCGTCCAGTACACGCTGTAAACGCCCCTGCTCCACGGCCTGGTTGACCATGTAGTCCGGAAGGCAAGCGATACCCAACCCCTCAAGCACCACATGGTTGAGGGACTCGATGGTGGTACTGACCAGCGGTGCGCGCAGTGTCGGCTCGGCAATGCCTGGCACCTGGCGCAATGGCCAGTTTTCCAGCTTGCCGGTGGCGCAGAATTTATGGCGCAGGCAGGCATGGCGGCTCAGGTCCTGCGGCTGCTGCGGGGTGCCATGTTGGTCGAAGTAACCGGGGGTGCCGACCAGCACCAACTGGTAATAGCCCAGATGCCGCGCCATCAAGCGCGAATCTTCCGGTTTACCGGTGCGAATCACCGCATCGAAACCCTCCTCGATCACGTCCACCATACGGTCGGAAAAATCCACATCCAATTCGATAGCCGGGTAGGCGCGCATAAAGTCGCTGAGCACCGGCATCAACAGGCCGCGCACCTGCGGCACACTGATGCGTAACTTGCCCCGAGGGATGGCCCCGGCTTGCGTCAACTCCTGCTCGGCCGCCTCGACCTCGGCCAGGATGCGCCGTGAGCGCTCAAGGAACAGCGCACCCTCACTGGTCAAGGTGATACTGCGCGTGCTGCGGTGAAATAGCCTTACGCCCAGGCGCTCTTCCATGCGTGCGATGCTTTTACCCACCGCCGACGATGACACCCCCAGAACGCGACCGGCAGCCGTAAAGCTGCGAGTCTCCGCCACCTGCACAAATACCGAGAGACTGCCCAGGCTGTCCATGAACGAATCCTTGAGTATTACGGATATAGGTGTCCGATAAGTTCGGAACCTTAGCCTGTTTTTCCGTTGCTCACATCCCCCTACTCTGCCCCCCTTGCCCCTTTGCATGGATAGAGCGCTATGAGCAACAGCCCTTCACTGACCGATTGCCCAACGACAGCCCAGCCTGACGTACTACCGCTGGGCGGCTTGCTGGCCCTGGCGTGCGCCGGGTTTATCACCATCCTCACTGAAGCCATGCCCGCCGGGCTCCTGCCGCAGATGGGCGAAGGCCTCGACGTATCGCCTGCGCTCGTCGGTCAATTGGTCACTCTCTACGCGCTTGGGTCACTACTCGCGGCGATACCGTTGACGCTGCTGACCCGAGGCTGGCGTCGGCGGCCATTGTTACTGGTCGCCATCGGTGGTTTCGCGCTGGTCAACAGTGTCACGGCGCTGTCCAGTCACTATGGGCTGACCCTGGGGGCCCGCTTTTTTGCCGGGGTCTTCGCCGGCCTGCTCTGGGCGTTGTTGGCAGGCTATGCAAGCCGGATGGTTGCACCGCACTTGCAAGGCCGGGCGATCGCCGTAGCGATGCTGGGCGCACCATTGGCCTTGTCCCTGGGTGTGCCGGCCGGCACGTTCCTAGGCACCGTTGCAGGCTGGCGCCTGAGCTTTGCGATCATGACCGGGCTGACGCTGGTGCTGTTGATCTGGGCGCGCTGGCAGCTCCCTGACTTTGCCGGCGAACCGCCAGGAAAACGCTTGGGAATGCGTGAAGTATTGACCTTGCCAGGTATTCGTCCGGTGTTATGGGTGACCTTTACCTACGTGCTCGCCCACAACATTCTCTACACCTACATCGCCCCGCTGCTGGCGCCTGCCGCGATCACCGCCGATATCGACCGGGTGCTACTGGTGTTTGGCCTGGCGGCGCTGCTGAGCATCTGGTTAGCCGGCCTGTTGATTGATCGTTGGTTGCATACACTGCTGCTGATCAGTTGTGCGCTGTTTGGCTTGATAGCCGTGGGGCTGGCGTTCTGGATCAACATACCCGCCGTCATCTACGTGGCTATCGCCCTCTGGGGCCTGGCATTTGGCGGCCTGCCCGCATTGTTGCAGACCGCACTGGCCAAATCGGCAGGCGCGTCGGCGGATGCCGCGCAATCGATGCTGGTGACCGTATGGAACCTGGGGATAGCGGGCGGCGGGCTGGCCGGCGGGGTGTTGCTTGAGGGCTGGGGGGTTGCGGCGTTTCCATGGGCGGTGGTGCTGTTGATGCTACTGGCGTTGGCCGGTGCATCACAGGCTGCGCCTTCTACCTCAATCCCTTGAGTCCTCCTGAAGATAGGTCAGGAGGTGTAAACCTTATTCAGGACGGGACACACATAAAAAATCTATGGTCCCCCCCATTTTTGCAATACTGATTAACGGGCGATGTGGTTGGCTTGCTTAAATCTATCCGG
>NZ_JBXAFK010000037.1:34127-82623 GCF_058793055.1 Pseudomonas sp. MPR-R2A5 | reverse complement strand
TTGATCATTTGGCGAGTTTAAAAGTTGCGCTAGGTGGTATGCCGGGGAAATACATGGCTACTTCAGACCATCCCTAGCCCCATTAGTCTTGCTCCTCCAGCGAAGCGAGCTCGATGATGCTCTTGGCTTTGGTTCGATAGTAGGGACCCTGGCGCATTCTTGAAGATACGGGGTAGGAAACCCTCGTGATCGTGTTAGCGGATGGATTTTTTAAGTTGGTTGACAGGTTGACGTGGTTGACACCCATCACCATGGTTGACGCCATGCAGGTGTTCACTATCCGCAACAGATACAGCCACCTTTACCGAAGCTGTAACGATGGCCCTTTTTCTTCAAGATCCTTTCAATTTCAACGATTGAAATTTCAGTAACTTCCGGCACCTCCCACTAACTCGATCCCGCGGGTTTCATGCCCCGTACTGGAAGAAAAGCCTCAGGGTCCCCAGCAGCTTTTCAGCCCCGCCCACCTTCTGCACGAACGTAATGACACCGCCGAACGAGACACCGACTAGTATCAGAACCCAGAACGTTACTAACCAGAGGTAGGGAAAGCGCTATGGATATGGTTCGTGTCAACTCGTCGGCGATCACAGCTGTCGGCTACGACCCAGCTACAGGCAGGATGAAAATCACGTTCAAGCAAGGCCGTACTTACGACTACTGCCGCGTCCCGCCTAACATCCATCAAGGGTTGATGGGAGCGGGCTCGAAAGGCAGTTATTTCGATAGGATGATCAAGGATCGGTACCAGTGCTAAGCATGGGCATACAGGCGTATTTCAAGCCTAATGCACACCCAGCACTGGGGGCCGTGTATGCCCCTGTGTATGCCTAACCGACACACCACCACCATAACCCTTATAAACCGGGCACCTTACAGCCCAGTTCAAACGACGCCGGGGCACCATATAAAGATGAAAAAGCCCCAGGTCGAAAGATCTGGGGCTTTTTTGTGGCTGATTGGTTGATGGTTTTTTTGATGGGGGCAGCTCGCCGTGAGCATTGGGTTTGAACTGTCCGGAATTTCTGGATAGCTGTCTCTGGCAGAGCCAACCTCACAGATCATCTACCTGCCATCAGCTTAGGTTGAGCCTAACCACCTTCTCGTACCTCAGGCATGGGCACGAAAAAGAACTGATGACACACCCCCCCGGCGTGGACCTGGCGATTCAAACCAGAGCCCAGCACAACGTTAATAACCACCCCGATCCCCGAACACTGGGCTTACCGTATCTGGTACAGCACAGCAGCCCCTGGTTTGGGTTCGAAAGCCGGTACAGTGCGCTGCTGCAGTGGCATGCCCTTGGCATCCCAAACCAAGGTGTCCGATGGGTACTCGTCCTTGCGGGTCATGGCGTCGATTTGCTTGGCGATCACCTCCGAGCTTGCAGGCACTTCCGGGTTCCATTCGAATACGCCAACTCTGCCGTAGAACACAGCCGGCGCGTCGTTATCGAGGCGCCGGTCGGGGCACATGACCAAACCGCGGTCAAGCATAACCCGCAACGCGCCAACAGGTACCGCCTTCACCGTGGGCGTGGTGCGTTCGGTGCTGTGGCCTGGGCAGACATTGGCCGAGCGAGTAACCATCGCCTCGACCACTTCAAGATCGGATTGGGCCTGCGCCGAAACGGCAACGGCAGATAGGGCGAGCACTACCAGATTTGACTTCCAGGGCACGCTAAACCTCCTATGGAAAAAATACCCCAACGTTGCGGACTGCCCCCCACGTAAGAACAGTTCGTTGCCAGGAGGCACACTTGAGACCAACACGACATTTAGTTTGTTCCAGTTGCTGATTGATAGCCCTGGCTCTGACCGCGCAGAGCGCCTTTGCTCCTCATAACACAGGCAGCTATCGGCCAAAAATCGGACGCTTGTAAAGGGCAGACTCCAACTCAAGTTGCTGATCACCAGTGCCGGGCTGACCCAGGTTTGAAAGAAGCGCTCGGGACGGCATGGGCTAAGGGCCGGAGATGCCTTGCCGTCGATTATCTCCTCGCTGCCCATGACAACTTACCGCTACCGCCGCCGCCCCATCTTCTCTCCACGAATCCCCTGCCCCCGCCCTATAAAACGCAATCCCGGTAGTGCTGCTGGAACTCCCCCCTTGACCCAAGATGATCCGTCCACTGCCGGACAGGTTCGGCCTCTTGCTCGGTGAGTTTCATCTGCTGCAATTCATCATGAAGAAGGAACACAAAATCCTCTTCGTCCTGTATTCGCCGCACGTCCTGTAGGGTCCAGTGATGCTCGCTGATCAAATGGAGCCGAAGGTCGTCCATGGCTTCCAGTCTGGTCCAGATTGCCGTGCTGTCCTTGCGCATGCGCTCGGCGAAACACTTGAGTTTGTATAGCCCGAGTGCCATGCGGGTGTGTTGATCGCGCGGCTGCCCTTCCCAGCGGAGGTCGGGGTTTTCAATCAGGCGTTTCTCGTACTTATCAAGCGCCGCTACCCATTCACGATGGTGATTGAATTCTTGAACCATAGGCCGGGTCTCCACGACAGTCCTTTCGAGTGAAATCAAAACGATGTTACGGCTTGGCCTGACAGCTATTGGCGGCCAGGGTCAATTCCAGGCAGCAAAAAAGCCCGCATTCCAGGCTGTGTGGAACGCGCTCGGGCGCAGCTCAAAGTAAGTGCCCGACTCGTCGGGGTATTCGCTTTTCGGGGTGGCCGAGGGGCCTCCCCGAATAGCGGGCATCCGTCCTGTTTTCAGGTGGGAAGACAGCCCCTTGGGCTGTTGGGGAGCTTGACGGTGCAAGCTTCAGAATCGCCCACTGATGCCCAGCAAAGGCCCCTTCTGGACGATGTCGTAGACGAAGCCATCATGGCGATAATTCACCCCCATCGCCCGGTAACCGGCCACTGCTGAAAACCCGGGCCAAAACTCCCAGCCGGCCAGCGCTGCCAGGTCCCAGTCTTCCCGAGACTGCCCGGCACCCGCCATCCCCCAGGATGACAGCCAGAATCGATCGTTCACGGCATAGTGCCCACGCAGGCCTGCCATGGCGTCTGCCCATGTGGCGTTGTCAGAGCCGGATAAGCCACCGAGTGGTCCGCCATGGAAGGTGAGGGTGGTGCCGCTGTACCAGACACGTACGCCGCCGGCGACATCCAGTCGGCGGTTTTCATCACCCAGCACCGTGTAGCCGCCCCCCAGGAACCCGGAGGCTGTCTTGCTTTCGACCTCAAGCTTGGCGCCCCCCGGCAGGCGGTTGCGGGTGTCGGTGTCGATGTACATCAGGTCGGCGAGCACGCTGTAGGGGCCCCGACGCGCCTCCCCCATCAGCATCACCGACATATCGACCGTCTTGGCGATGTCGGAGAAGTCGGACTTTATGAACTGGGTGCCCGTGCTGCTATGACCCACGTGCCCACGAATGCCGGCGCCCCATACGTAAGGGCCGCCGTTGAACGTCCAGTCATCGTTGTCTGCCGCCATGGCGGGCCCGGCGGCGACAAAGGCGCCAGCCAGCAGCGCCAGATGGGCGTGCTTGCGCCACAAGGCCGAGCGGGGGTTGTCACTGTGCATGATGGTGTGTCCCTGATCAGTGCTGAGTCAGCGAGAGCGCCACGCCCTCGGCCGCACAGTCCTGTGTGGGCTTCAAGCCAGCTTTTTGTGCGGCCTTGACCTCTTCCTTCGCCGCCGCCAGATCCGCCAGGAACGCCGGATTGCTATGCAAGCTCGCAACCGTCGCAGCGCCCATGATGCGGCCCGCATCGACGTCGCTCTGCCAGTGGGCATCGCAGATGACGCGGCTCTGGCCGAATGACAACCCGCGGGTCATCAACTCGGTTGCACGGGCAGGCTGAATCTCGGCCAGCAACAGCCCCCAGGCCCAACCGGCGGCGGAGTGGCCGGAAGGCCAGGAACCATCCGTGCGCAGCAGCGGTTCCATGTCTTTGCGACAGGTCCCTTCGTTATGTGCCACGAAGGGTCGAGTGCGGTTGTAGGCATTCTTCCCGGCATAGGTGGAACCGCCCGCATCCGACAGGGTGCGCTGCATCAAGGTATAAAGATGCGGTGTATTTTTCTCGGTGATCGGCGTGCCCAGCGCACAGGCGAATGCGTTGGCCGGGCCTGGGAATGCCAGCTCCGCATCCGCCGCGGCGAGTTTCTCCCGAGCCGTACCGCGTAGCGACAGCGCTGCTCGCCGTGCCTCCTCATCCCGTGCCAGCGCCGCAGAGTCAGGCTTTGGTGGGGCGCCCAGCAACGCCAGGCGCAATGGCAGGTCTGCCGAGTTCAGATAGCCGGGGGCCAGCTTGAAGTGAGGGTCCGTGACCTTGGGCGCAGCATCGTCGGCAAGCACCAGCCCCGACCAGAGCAGGCCCGCCAGCCCCAACTGCTTATGTACTGTTTTCATCGGGTGTTCCCTTATCAAAACCGGTAAAGGGCATTCAGATAGGCGCCTGCGCCCACGTTCTCACCCGTCAGCGGGCTGTTGCGGGCGTCGGAGACCAGGGCGTAGGTCTTGATGCCGCCTTCCAACGCCAGCTGTGGCTGCCATTGCCAGGTGAGGCCCAGCTTCAGGGTCACGTCGCGCATCCCGCCACCTGGGTGATATTCCTCGAAGCCGGTACGCGCGGCTTGTTGGGCGGTGACGCCGAAGCGCGCCATCATGTCTTTCTCATTGCTCCAGGTGCCGTACAGGGTCGAGTCCAGGGTCAAGGTGGAAGACAGCGCGTAGGCTGTGGCGAAACCGGCTTCCAGGAATGCGGTACGCCCCAGGCTCTCGCCACCGTAATCCCGGCTCTGGCTGGCTTGCAGCCCACGAACAAACAGGCGGCCGGCCGGCAGCACCCAGTACGCTTCCGCCCCGACCAGGGCAGTGCTGTCCAGGTTACCCATGCCTTTGAGGTAGTCATCACGACCGCCCAGGGTGTGGATTCTTTCCTTGCGGCCCTGGTCGTAGCCCATCAGCAGGGCCACTCCAAAAGGTGACAGCCCCGGCAAGTCCCAACGCAGACCGTCGGGGAACGCGGCAGTAAACTTGCCCCAGTTTTCGGTAGGCAAAACCGCTTTGAGTTTCAGTGACGGGAACGCGGCGTAGTGTGAAGAACCTTCATACAAGGGGCCGACGGCGAGTCCGCCACCGACGGTCACCGAGGGCTCACTTGAGTCGTCTGCGTGCGCAGGCAACGCCATCGCAAAGGCGAGGGTCGCACTGGTCATGAGCGCCGCTTTATATTTGAAAGAGTTTGAACCACCGATGGTTGTCATTGCTTCTTTCCTTGGGTGTAAAACCAAACTTATTGGCGTGGGTGCCCAGTTATAAAAGTCGAACGTTATGAGTTAGAGCTCGACGGCCTGCGGCTTCGGGAAACTCCACTTTCCATTCAGAATTTGTTCTTTCGGCTGATAAAGCCTGACCGTGTAGTTCCAGCCAGGTGTGGTAGGCAGGCAATTAGCAATCTTCCCGTCGCAACCGCCGAACTGGATGACAATCGAGCCATCCTCACTTTTCCTCGCGGTGAGGTTGTTCAACGAATAGGCGTCATAGGGGTTCTTCTGGAAATAACCGTCGGCGTTATAAACACTGACAGACCAAAAACTATTGACCGGGACCTCTCCGACCTTGAGTCGGTAAATGGTTTTCCCATCGTTCTCAGGCATCACGCCGCCGAGGTAGATAGCGTCCTTGGCGGGGTTCCCACCCCAGCCCGTCGCGGTACCGATCAAGTGATGGATGGGATTGACCGCGCCCTTGGGGCCAAAGGACTGGTTGTAGTCAGGAATCGTCGAACCCAGGACCTCCAGCGCCTCACGCACCTTGGCCTGGCTCGCCGGGTCCCACTTAGGTACTACAAACTCGCCAACCTTGGCCTGGCTGACCGCGATGGAGTCCTGCAGTGCATGGACCTTTTCAAGGTCTTTGCGATCCGCGGGATCGAAGAACGTGCGCACAGCGACAAACACATAGCGTGTGCCGATGGCCTCTTTCGTCAGTGTCTGGCGGCCGGCGCCATAAGTGACGAGGGGCACGTAGTGGTCTTCATTGATCACCGCCATGGACATGAACCGCCCACCGGCCTCAGGCAAGGTGATCGTGACGGGGCCTGCATCGAGATCGAACACGGCTGACGAATAGAGCGTGTCGCGATTCATCCGGACCACATTCTGGGCGTCAATGGCCACCGCTTCGCGGCTATGAACAAAGCGGCCCAAACTGCCACTTGCGACCATTTTTCCCAAGTAGAGGTCGGACTCGGCACGGACAAAGTTATCTACACCTACCGGTATCGCCGCCTCCGGGGATGACTGAGCGTTCGCACTTCCAAAAACCACCAGCGCCATCGCAAGCGCACAGGCCGTGGATGAATGGGACATTTAAACCTCTTGGTTTTATTAGTTGGCGTTAATTTTTTGACTGTATAAGAACGCCTTGGCGCAAACTTGCCATTTGGTGCCAAAAGCAAGGTGAGCGCGTACGCGAAGGCCGCCCCGGAAAGGGGTGAAGTGTTTGAGGGGATGGGTGTTAGAAGAGGGGGTTAACGATCCTGTTTCAAGAGCGCGCGATAGTGCGACGGCGGGCTCCCGGTCCAACGCTTGAAGGCGCGGGTAAAGTGCGCTGGGTCGCTGTAGCCGACCATATAGGCAATTTCGGTCGCGCTGTATCTGCCGCTGGCAATCAACTGAAGGGCTTCACTGCGACGTGTCTCGTCACGTAAAGCGTCGAAGTCTATGCCGCAATGTTCGAGACGCCGCTGTAGCGTTCGAGCAGACAGCCCAATTTTTCTTGAAATAGAGGCAAGTTTGGAAAGCTCCTGATCGGCTATCTGCTGGGCGAGCACGTCAGCTGCGTCAGCGGTCGACTTCAAGGCTTGGGTGGTTTTCCAGGCAACATCTCGGAAAGGCTGCAGGGGGATCTCGAGCAACTCACGATCAAATTCGATCATGTTGTGCTCAGCGTTCATTACGAGGTTCGGCCCCAGGTGCTCTTCAAGCGCCTCGTCGCCTCGTTCTCGCGGATTTTTTAAATGTACGCGTATAGCGCCTGGCGCGCCGGACATGAGCGGCACTTTTCTAAGCACCGCCAGGGTACCGAAAATGACCTGCTTCGGATCAGCCCCGTGGTGCCCGGTAAAGTGTTGGATCAGTTTCGTCGTGCGCCCTTCGGTGACGATCTTTACTTCGCTTCCCTGATGCAGCAAATCCGTGTGCACCGCCGCCGCCGCACACGCCTGAGCGAGGTTCGTCGAGCCCAATATCAATTCGCCCCACATGCCGGTTGAGCGCATATCGGTGAGGTGCCCTATCATCGCCC
Source organism: Pseudomonas sp. MPR-R2A5 (assembly GCF_058793055.1). Classification (NCBI taxonomy): domain Bacteria; kingdom Pseudomonadati; phylum Pseudomonadota; class Gammaproteobacteria; order Pseudomonadales; family Pseudomonadaceae; genus Pseudomonas; species Pseudomonas sp. MPR-R2A5. The sequence continues at coordinate 75,355 of NZ_JBXAFK010000037.1, read as the reverse complement.
CGCCGAAGGGGTCCTGTGCGATAGCGGCCATTTCATTGGCGATATGAAAGCAGGCCGCTCGCGGTACCCAAGCTTCTGGGTTTTGAAAAACATGCGGGGAAATACCGAACCGTCGAAAGAACTCCAGTGGCGACACCCCCCGCATACTCAGATAGGGGGCGACTTGCCTGAGTGTGCTGAGTCTGATGGCGGGCGCAGCATTCGTCATGGGTGTCCGTTCCTGGTTCTAAAGGCAATGCATTTGAAAACCGTCTTGGCATGCTGGCATAGCATAGGCAAATTGTTTGCCAAAATCGCGCGATCGACAGCACTGTCACCCTGAGCATCGATTCAGCGGCAAGCTCATCACTTACACACGAAAAAGCCCCAGGTCAAAGAACCTGGGGCTTTTGTAGAGGCGGGGCAAAGACCGCAACGCTCATCCTTCGCTTCAGACCCGAGCGGGTGACACGATGATTTTCACGTTGTGCTCCTTGTTTTTGACCAGTTCCTCGAAGCCCTGGCCCACGATCTGTTCCAACTGAATGCGCCCCGTCACCAGTGGCGTGATGTCCAGCCGACCATCGGCGATAAAAGCGATCACGTCAGCGAATTCACCGTTATAGGCCAGCGCGCCGAGTACCTGTTTTTCCGTCGCCACCAACTCGAAAAAGTTGAACTCACTGGGCTCCTCGAAGATGCCCACCAGTACGCACTTGCCGGCCTTGCGGATCAGGTCAATCGCGAGCTTGGCCGTGTGTTTGTTGCCGATGCATTCGAAACTGACATCCGCGCCGAGCCCGCCCGTCAGGCGTCGTACCTCGGCCAGGGCATCGCATTGATTGGGATCGAGCACATGGGTCGCCCCCACTTCCCGGGCCTTGGCCTTGCGCGCTCCGGACATCTCCAGGGCGATCACCTGAGCCGCACCCGCCGCCTTGGCGCACATGATGGTGCACAGGCCAATGGTGCCCGCGCCGACCACCACCACGTTTTGCCCCAGCAGGCTTCCGGCCTTTTTCACCGCGTGCATGCCCACCGCCAGAGGCTCGATCAGTGCGCCGGCTTCAGCCGGAAAGTTCGCCGGCAACTTGTACAGCAGGTTGGCTGGCACGTTGACCAGTTCGGCGAAGGCGCCGTTGTTCATCAGGCCGGTGAAAGCCAGGTTCTCGCAAATGTTGTATAGCCCGTGGGTGCAGTAGTAGCAGGTGCCGCAATGTTGGCATGCATCGGCCGCCACCGGCTCGCCGACGCTGAAGCCTTGCACGCCGGCACCGAGTTCGACGATCTCGCCACAAAACTCGTGACCGAGAATGCACTGGCCTTTTATCCCGGTCAGCGGGTGCGGGGCGTCAACCGGTATGAACACCGGGCCGGCCACGTACTCATGCAAATCCGAGCCGCAAATGCCGCACCATTGCACTCGGATCTGCACCCAACCGGCAGGCGGCGAAACGGGCAGTGGAACGTCTTCGACGCGGATATCGTTACGACCGTGCCAGACAGCGGCACGCATGCTGCGTTGCGAGTTGAGCGAAAGGGTCATAGCGAAGGCTCCTTGATACGGTTGGCACTGACGCGCCGGACGGTTTGCCAGAGCCAGAGCAAGGCCGGTGCCAGCTCCGCAAGAACGCCCGCACAGCCCTTTTTTAGAGCGGCCCAATGGAAACCACGGAGGGCCGCCATCGCGTTCAAATGAGACGCGCCATGCCAGACGGCACGCGATAGCGACGAGACCGTGAGACGTTGCGTCTCATCGCCAGCCCCGTTACCCACGATCGGCGCTCGATCAGGCCAAGCCACCGCTATGACGTTGTGTCAGCCCCCCGTTCCACCGCGCGCCCTGCTCCCGCCCGATCATCAGGCGCAGCCAACCAGCGCAACGACGCGCTCACCCGGTTGGCGTGTCCTGCAATGTCGCGCGCAGCACCTGCTCAAGCTGGGTAAAGAATGCGTGGATATGCGCCTGTTTCAACGCCTGGGGCCGGGTGACCAGGTAGACCTCCATCGGCGGCAGTTGAATCTCCTGGAACACTTCGCTCAGGCCCTCGGCCAGGATACGCGGCAGCACCGCCACGCCCATGCCGCGCCTCACCGATTCCAGCTGCACGGCAAATGAGTTCACGCGGATCGGCGCATGGTCCAGGCCGGCGGCCTTTGCCGCGCGCATTTGCGGCAGCAGGTCCAACGGCGGGAGCAAGGCGATACAGGCCGCCGTGGCCGGCGTCATCGCCGGAAAACGTTGCAGGTAACCGGCATCGGCGAAGACGCCATAGGCCAGCGTGCCCAGCGCTCGATAAATCAGCGAGGGCTCACCCAGATGCGCTGTGCGCACGGCGATGTCGGCCACGCCACGTACGATCTTGTGAAAGTCGGTGGTGATCTGCAGTTCCACCGAGCAGCCAGGGTGCAACGCGGTAAAACGATTCGCGGCCTCCAGTATGCAGGTCGCAAACCCTTCTCCCGCACTGATCAGCACGGTGCCGCTTAGCGCTGCCTGCGCCCCGCCCCCTGCCACCGTCGTCTGGCGGCGCAGGCCGGCTTCGGCCGCCAACGCCACGTCCACCAGGGATTGCCCCCGCGAGGTCAGCCAGCAGCCCTCGACCCCGCGCTCGACCAATGGCTCACCCAAGGCCGCTTCCAGTTGGCTCAGGCGTCGGGAAACGGTCGACGCAGCGACGCCGAGCAACTGGCCTGCCTGCAGAAAGCTGCCCCGCCGCGAGACCGCCAACAGCAGGCGCAGATCATCCCAATTTGCTTGCAGCGCCATATCCGTGTTCTTCCCTGGTCTGCAAATGTGCAAAGCCATTATGCAGCAGTCGCCGTTTTCCGAGCGCGGTCTCAGCGGTATATCTAGCGGCCTTTCAAACCATGGATATGGCCTGTATGAACACGAACCCCAACCGCTTGCGCAGCACCTTTGTGACAGGTGCCACCGGCTTGCTGGGCAACAACCTGGTCAGGGAGCTGGTCGCACGCGGCTATGCGGTCAAGGCGCTAGTGCGCTCGCAGGCCAAGGGCGAACAGCAGTTCAACGACCTGCCGAGCGTGGAACGGGTGGTGGGTGACATGGCTGACGTCGATACGTTTGCGGCGGCCCTGCAAGGCTGCGACACGGTGTTCCATTGCGCGGCGTTCTTTCGCGATAACTACAAGGGCGGCAGCCATTGGCAAGCCCTCGAAAGGATCAACGTAGTCGGCACCCGAGCGCTGCTCCAGCACGCCTATGACGCGGGTGTCAGAAGGTTTGTGCATACCTCTTCGATTGCCGTGCTCGACGGTGCGCCGGATACGCCTATCGATGAGACGTGCCTGCGGGCCGAAGCCAATGCGGACGACTACTACCGCAGCAAGATCCTCGCTGACCGTGAGGTGCTGGCGTTTCTTCAAACCCATCCGCAGATGCACGCGTGCATGGTGCTGCCCGGCTGGATGTGGGGGCCTGGCGACCGCGGGCCGACGTCCTCGGGACAATTGGTCAAGGACGTCATCAACGGCAAGCTTCCGGGGCTGATCCCCGGCACTTTTTCGCTGGTCGACGCCCGCGATGTGGCCTGGGCACTCATTGCCGCCGCCCAGAACGGGCGACGCGGCGAACGTTATCTCGCGGCTGGCCGCAACTTGACCATGCGCCAATTAATCCCGCTGCTGGGGCGTATCGCGGGCGTCAAGACACCTTCCCGGCAACTGCCCCTGCCGGCGCTTTACCTGTTGGCCGCCGTGCAAGAGACCTATGCCTACCTGACCGGCAAGCCCATTTTGCTGAGCATGGCGACCTTGCGACTATTGATACGAGAAGAGCACCGCACCTGCTTTAACCACCGCAAGAGTGAAGACGAGCTGGGCCTGAGTTTTCGTACCTTGGAACAGACCCTCACCGACACGGTGGCTTGGTACCAGCAACACGGCAGGGGGTAAAAACCAGGCCAAAAAGCCCAACGCCAGTCAGTTAAAGCTTTTCTGTAGGAGCGAGCTTGCTCGCTCCTACAGAAGACGATGTACGCTTAACTGGCTGGCATTATTTTTGGATCAACGCTTGCGCAACGCCTCCAACCGCGCCGGCAGGTCTTCCTCGGGGAATCGCTCATGCAAGGCCAGCAGCTTCTCATCCGCCGCCTTGGTTTCCCCTGCCAGACGCAGGTTCACAATCTCCTGCAACCCTTCCTCCAACGAAGGCACTGCCACCGGCGCGCGCTTGCTCAGCTTCACCGCCGATTGATCCGCCAGCGCTCCGGCAATCTCAGCCTGAACCGGCGCACGCTCAGCCTGGGGGGCGGCGGCGATTCGAGCCATCGGCGCAGGTGCAGGCAACGCTTGCGGCGCAGGGCGGGCAGCTTCTTCGTGCAGGGCGGAAAAGGTCGCCGTGGAGATTTCGGGTTGCGGCACTGGCGAGCGCATCACCACACCGATCATCAGCGCCAGGCCGGCCACGGTGGCGAATGCCATCTGCCAGCGCGGGCGTTGGCAGGCTTGCAACCAACGTTGCCACAAGCTCGGTTGCGGCGCTGGGGCCTCGCGGCGCGCGGCGTTGAGGATGAAGGCGTCGATGGACGCTGGCGGTTCGCCGCCGCTGTGCTGACGAAAATGCTGGAGCAGCAAGTCGTCGGGATCCGGGGTGTGTCGGGAGTCGGTCATGCGGGTATCTCCTCGGCCAGCAGGCGCCGGAGTTTCTGCTGGGCGTAACGCAGGCGGCTTTTTACGGTTTCCAGCGGGGCTTTGGTGAGGGCAGCGATTTGCGGCACTTCGAGGTCGCCATGCAAGCGCAGCAGGAAGACTTCGCGCTGGTCTTCGGGCAGGTCTTGCAGCGCGGCTTCGAGGCGCGCCTGGTCGCGGCTCAGGCTCAGTTGCTGCTCGGGGCCGGCCGTGTCGTCGGGCTGAGCATGCAACTGCTCATCGTAGCTGTCGTGCAACGGGTTGTGGATGCCGTGCTTGCGCCAATGGTCAATGAGGCGGTTGCGGGCGATCTGAAACAGCCATGTACGAAAACTCGCCCGGCCTTGTGGCTGGGTGGTGCTGCGGATCAGGCTGAGCCAGGTGTCCTGATAGATTTCCTCGGCCAGCTCGGCCTTGTTGCTCAGGGACACGAGGAAGCGATAGAGACCTTGGCGGTGCCGCGCGTACAAGGCTTCGAATGCGGCGGCGTCACCGGTTCGGTAGCGGGCCAGCAGCGATTCGTCGCTGGGTGAATCATCTGGAACAGCCATGTAGGGGGCGAACTCCTTTTTAAAGTTGAACCCGATCTAAATGTGGAAGGATCAAAACTTTTCCTTAAACAACCGCATTTTTGTGGCGAGCGGGCTTGCCCCGCGTTGGGCTGCGTAGCAGCCCCAATAAAAGCGCTGCAGTGTGTCAGGCAGCTCCGGGGCTGTGTTTTGGGGCTGCTGCGCAGCCCAACGCGGGGCAAGCCCGCTCGCCACAACAGCCCGCTCGCCACAGGCGATTCCAGTTTGCTGCGCCACAGCGCCAAGCCGGAGATTTATAGGGACCTGCCACATTTGATCAGTGTCATGTTCGAGATCAGGGTTTGAGACCTTGGGCCAGTTCCACCAGTTGCACGAACTCGTTGCGCAGCCCGAACGGGTCATCGCCACGGGCCGAGCGCGCCAGTGCGGCAGTGTCCTGCAAACTCATGCTGCCAGTGTAGCGGCCATCGCCCTTGAGCTGTTGGGCGAAGGCCGCCACGGCCGCGGAGAAGCGCAGGTCGTCACTGGCCTTGGTGGTTACGTTGCTGACGGGCCGTTCGATCAGTTGGCTGTCACCTCCCGCAGCAGGCTTGTAGCGCACACGCACCATGGCCAGTTCGCCCGTGTTGTGTTCAGCCTTCGGCTCGCGGGTGTAACGCAAAGGCTCCAACCAACCTTTCTCGCCCTTCGGCACAATTTCGTACAGCGCGGTAACCGTGTGCCCCGCGCCGATTTCGCCAGCGTCGACTTTGTCGTTGTTGAAATCCTCACGCTTCAGCGCACGGTTTTCATAGCCCAGCAGGCGATATTCACTGACACGCGCCGGGTTGAATTCCACCTGCAACTTCACATCCCGCGCCACCACCGACAGGGTCGAACTGAGTTGATCCACCAGCACTTTGCGGGCTTCACGCAGGTTGTCGATGTAGGCGTAGTTACCATCGCCCGCATCGGCCAGTTGTTCCATCAAGTGTTCGTTGTAGTTATCCACACCGAAGCCCAGGGTGGTCAGCGAAACGCCGCTTTTACGCTGGTCGACGGCCATTTGCTTGAGGCTGTCGAAGTCGCTGACGCCCACGTTGAAGTCACCGTCGGTGGCCAGCAGGATGCGGTTGATGCCCTTGTCGATAAACCCCTTGCGGGCCATCTGGTAGGCCAGTTCGATGCCGGATGCGCCGGCGGTGGCACCACCGGCAGTGAGCTGGTCGATAGCACTGCGGATCTTGGCCTTGTCGCGACCGGAAGTCGGTTCGAGCACCACGCGGGACTCGCCGGCGTAGACCACCAACGACACACGGTCCTGGTCGCGCAGTTGATCTACCAGCACTTTCAGGGTGCTTTTCACCAGAGGCAAACCTTCGCGGCGGTCCATGGAGCCGGACACATCCACCAGAAACACCAGATTGGCCGGCGCCAGGTCGGCCACAGCGCGGTCAGAGGCCTTGATGCCAATGCGCAGCAGTTGAGTGCGGGGGTTCCATGGGGTGGCGGCGACTTCGGTGGTCACGCCAAAGGGTGAGCCGTCGGTGGGCAACGCGTAGCTGTAGGGGAAATAGTTGACCATTTCCTCCAATCGCACAGCGCCTTCGGGCGGCAGGCTGCCTTGATTGAGGAAACGTCGTACGTTGGCGTAGCTGCCGGTGTCGACATCGACGCTGAACGTCGAGACGGGCGTTTCCGCCACACGGTGCACGGGGTTGTCCGGCAGGTTTTCGTATTGCTCACGGGGCTCGCTGCGATAGTCCAGCACGGCGGATTCCTGCACGAGCATCGGCGCAGGCATCGCCACGCGCTTGACCAAAGCGCCCTGGACCTGCGCGCTGTGCAGCTCGGCGATGGGCGCAGGCTCAATCGGCTGGGCGACCTCAGGGGCTGACGACAGCCCGCACCCGGCCAGTGTAACCAGCAAGGTAACGGCAAAGCCCTGGGCCGCAGGACGCAACAACAGCAGAGTGTGGGACATGAGCTGAACCTCGTGAATGAATAATCCGTTCACAAGGTCAGACGCAAGCTTAGGGCGGTTCGGGTTAATGCACGTTTACGAGATTGACCCGCCTCTCAAGGACAAGGACGATCCGCTGCCGGTGTCGACTGCATCGCCTGGGGGATGGCTTGGTTCGGCGCCTGCAACTCGTAGACAAAGAACGGGCAACGCACGCCCATCTTGCCCTCGACATCACCGCCGTAGACCATGCCGACATAGGCCTCGTACTGCCTGCCCTTTTCAAAGGTGTACACCCGCGACAGCGCCGGGCATTTGCTGTAGGTGCTGCCGTAGCTGCCCACCCCCAATTCTTCGCGTACCAACAGGAACGGCTTGCCCGCCGGCACCCGGTACTCGGCCACGATCTCGGCATACACCCCTTCGGCCATGCGGGTCATCCCCAGGTACTCGGCCATCTTCGGCAGCACGCGCGGCGCCATGCCTAACCGAGGCGGTACCAGGGGTGACTGTGGGTAGTTGATGCTCGGCTTGTCACCGTCATAAAAACGTCCGGCCTTGGCCAAGCCTTGCTCATTGCCCACACACCCCACATAGCTGCCGCCACGCACTTCGCCGTTGGTGATCACGCGTAACCGGGCGGTGTCAGTACCGCTGGCAGGCTCGACATAGGCCACCCAGGGTTGACGATTACAAGCGCCCAACAGCAAAAGTGAACTGATCAAGGCGAGGGACTTCAGCGTCATAGACAGGTTTCCATACAGTCAACGGGATGCAGTAGACGGTAGATCTCAGAGATTGATCACGATCGTCTTGGCCAACATATCGCCCAAGCGACGGCGCAGGCCGAACAGTACAAAAAGACCGTCCAGCACTATGAACAGCATCTTCGGAAAATTGCGCAGGAACGACTGGAACAGCGTGCAGTTCGTGGGGTACGGGTAACCCACAACGGCCGTGCGGCACACCCGCTTGCCCAGGCTCTGGCCATTGGGCAAGGCATCGCAAAACAAGTAGTACCCGAAGGCTGAAAACAGCAGCACATAGTGGAGGCCATCAAACAATGCCGGGCCTCCTGCAGACCCCAGATAGAAATAGGCATAGTCGAGGTTTCTGTTCAAAAACAGCAGGAAAAGCACCACCGCCATATCGATGAAATAGCCGAGCAGGCGCTTGCCTGGGCTGGCGAGGTTCCAGGTGCCTGCGGTCGATACTGATTCGCTCATACAGTCATTTATCCAAAAGTCGAAGAGATGTCATTGAGGCCGGCACATGTTGTACGTGCCCCGTTCGCGTCCATACGCTGTGGCTTTAACGTCATGGTGTTTGTGGCTGTTCTGTGGAAAAAGTGACGAAAAAGGGGACGGATTTATTTAGGTTTGGCGCTGGTCGGTATTAAATAAATCTGTCCACTTTTCTCCATCACTAGGCCAACAAAATCGAATAATTACAAAAAATAAATAATACTTTAAAAGAGCAATTCTGCTGAACTCTAAAAAGCGCAAAACCGTGGTCTGACCCCTATTTTTCCGATTCCCCGTTCCATTTAGTCCAGAACTGTTTCGATCTCTTGTCTTAAAAAGCGCGGAGCCGACGTAGTTGCATAGCGTTGTGCTATTTCGAATGGGTCGACGATTTTAGTTTTAACACCTGGTTTTGAAAAGTCGCCGACCACGTATCTGGCAAAAGAGGGGGACGACTGGTCCTCATCAAGTAGCCAATAGCCACCAAACAGGGAGATCAGGTATTCGCCGATGTAGTAGCCAATACGGGTAACAAACCAAACCCGATCTTCCTCATTGATGTCAGCGCGTTGAAAACCACTGTCCAGCTGGAATAAAAACCTTTTTGGCTCAATCAATACTTCATGTGGCTGATCAAATCCGAGACTTTCACAAAACTTATGCAGTACCGGCAGACGCTCAGATCTGAATGCCGGGAATTCAGCAGCGCGTCGGGCCAGCAGCATATCGGGCGTTTCGCCAGTATTCGCCATTGTCTACCTCAAAAACTAATTATGAATAATTACATCAATCTTGTTCAGCTCCAGCAATCTCGAAAGATTTTCTGCCGGGGGCGCTTCTAAAAATATCCATCTGGGTTGATAACCCTTCACTGTATCTCGAAGATAAAGATCTTTCTCAATCTGCTCATAAATTGGTCGGGAGCAGAAATAGGGGTCAGACCACCAATATCCATTGGTGCACTAATCGTGGTATGTCCCCAATTCTTGGCGGATCAACGAACATTAAAAAACCAAAGAACGAGACCTAGAATAAAGCCAGCCCCAGCTATTTCCAGATAGAGCGTCATATACTCTTTTAGAAGCCCGACAACGTCTTCACCACCACTCAACCAATACCCGGAAACCTGAAAGAACACACACATAAACAACAGGCCGAACGCACAGGCACAAGGAAGATAGATGGCGATCCACCAAGACTCATTTCTTTTCATTGCCAACCGAAACCATTACGTGCGCCACGCAACCAAGAGAAATTCGCCCCGCTTATTTGGGGGCTTTATAAAAATGTGGTCTGACCCCGATTACCGCTTGATCAAGTTTGGTATATGAAAATTACATCTATCGAGTATCAGATAAAAAATCATAAAATTCTTTTTCTGTCACCTCAAACTCTGGCCCTTCGACCATTGCCATTAGTGACAACAACGCAATGTCTAAAGCTTTTGTGAGAGAAAGTTTTGGATCTTGGTAAATATCAAGTGCCTCTTTTGATATTTTAAAAATATCAAATCCATCAGCAACTACTCTTCCAAGTCTGTCAGCCACTATGTCTTCCATGCTCATTGCTGCCCCCGAGAAATAGGGGTCAGACCACCAATATACATTGGTGCACTAATCGTGGTCTGCCCCCTATTTCCCTCTGGTGATCGACACACAAGCGCCCCTTGATGTTCTCTTTGACGCCGCCGCGTATCGCATTCGTGCGGTGACTCAGTTTTTGGAGAACCTCGCATTTCGGGAGGATATCAGCAGTGATGCGATAGTGCTTCACGACTTTGCGCTGTTGCTGGCCATTCCGCTGAGAGATGGTTGTGATTTGCTCGATGTGATTGGGCGGAAGTTGAATTCACAAATTTCATAAGTAAAAATGGGCGGTTATTTTCATAACCGCCTTATTTAAAAATTTCAAATAGATAAAAATAAAAACTAATTTTTAAAGATCGTAATATTGCAAGCTCAATTCCATAGACACTCAAACAAACGTTATCTGACCTCGATTACCCGCTCTACCACCCATCACGCCCGGACATAAAAGATTTCACATAATCCCACCGTGTAACTATCCAGTACACAGCAAATATTGCTGACAAGGGAAATCCAATCCAGATGAACACCCAGTTCGAATCTGTGCGAAGCAGTATACCAATCACTATGGCGACCATCATGCCGAAAAACGTACTCACCCCACACACCACCGCCAACAATGAAACTATCAGCAGCAGGGTATTTATAAGTTTACTTGCTCGCATCGACCGCCTCATTGTAAAGGCTATTGCCTTTCGCGCCCACGGACAGAAAATATAGCAACATTGCACCACCATACGGCGCCTTTTTACCAAGAATAAATTGGTTATTATCAAACTTTCTGACCGTCACATCAAATATTGATTTTTTCTTGTTCAAACCATCAGCCACCCCCATCTTCAGAGGCACTTTTACAAACCCCGAACCAATTGACAACGCGAAATCTGCGGCACTATATATCACCGGCCCATATCCGCCAGGAATCTGATCAAAAGTCTGTTTAACATGATTATAACTGCCCTCTTCATTATTAACATGGTTATAAAGTGCTGAGGTGCCCTCCTCAATATTCCCCAATCCGAATACAATCATAGGCCCACCGAAAAAGCACCCGGCCACTGTGCCGCATAATGTGCCCCCCGAGTAAACACTTGCCCCTCCCGTGACAGTCTTGGCGGTGTTAGCTACCACAGGAATGACATCACGCGTTCCCGCATCAAAAACCGAGTCAGTGAGCGAATAGTTAAACAGACCTTTATCCCTTTGCGCATCTGCCCATTCAAGCTCATTACTCAGCCCGACCATATCGGCTTCACTCAAGTATGCATCGTGATACTCCTTAGTCCCTCGCTCCAGATGAGCCCAGCACTTGATGATGTAACACATGGCCTTCTCCAGGTTCGCTTCCGTGAAGTCACCTTTCTGCGCCTCAGCCTTGATCGCCGCCACCTCCGCCTCATGAGCTGCTCGATTATAGACGTCCACCGACATCGCGTTTCCTCCCGCGACAACAGCACCTGAGGTACCTCTCCCAGAGCCAACCACGGCCCCGGCGCCTGCCGCGATCAAGGCGGCCATTGCATCTTGATCCACACCCTTGATGCCATTTTTCCCCAACGCGTCGGCAATGGTCGGCATCAATGCAGCCGATGTTCCCGCACCCAGCGCACCACTCTGCACATTGCCACTGGACAACCCAATAGCCGCCCCCGCCAACGCGTGCAACATCACACGTGCCGCACCGCCTTCAGCCCAAGCCGCCCGGGTGGCCGCATCCGACTTCGGATCAGTAGCACTCGACTGGGCATAATCGCCAATCTTGTTGAAGATATCGCTGGAGGCCGTGTTGGCGACAATACCAACCGTCGTTCCTACAGGCGCGCCACCCAGCCCTGCGGCGATTAGTCCGGACGCGATATCGGCCATTAAGCGTTTGTCGCCACCGACCTGCCAGCGCTGGGCTTCCGTATAAGCGGCATTCGCTGCAAGCACCGTTCCAGCGGCATCCGGCGAACCGGTTTCGGTTTGGGTTTTGGCTTTATCGGCCAGTGCTTTCGCTTCATCCGCCTTCGCCTTGCCTACCGCACTGATCACCCCACTGGCCAACTGCGCCGAGCTTTGGATCAGATCAATACGCTCCTGCATGGCCTTTTCATCAGGCCGGTCAAGTTTCTGATTGGCATTGGCGGTGTCACGGTTCAGCCCCACCAGGTCATTGGCGCCTTCGGCATTGCGAACCACAATCGTGCCTTCGCTGACCGCGCTACGGGTGTAGCTATGGTCTTTCTCCTTGAGCGCTATCGGGATGCTGCCGCCCATCGACGCACCGCTGGTACTGCTGGAAGACACCGAAATACCGGCAGACTGACTTTTGATTTCGCTGACATTCTTGATATCGCTGACGATCAGGCGGTCAGTGCTTAGGCGGTTCTTATCAGCTGACGCCTCACTGGCAATCACCGCGCCTTGCAGGGTGGTGTTCTTGCCGACATTGATGTCGTAGCCGCCCGTGCCCGCATACAAACCGCTCTGGTCGGTCACGCCCTTGTAGTCGCTGTTCATATTCGCGGCGGCAAGGTTCGCCGAGCCCGCTACGGTAGAGCCGTAGCAGAACGGAGGGACGCAGATACTGGCGCCGAAGCCTGCGCTGCTCTGTTTGCTGCGCGACGACTCGGTGTCCTGTAGGGAGATGATATTAAGGTTGCCGCCAATATCTGCCTTGATACGGTCCGCACGAACCTGGGCGCCTTTGAGGGTGGTATCGCCACCGCTTTGTAACAACAGGCTGCCTGTATCGAGGGTGCTATTGACCTGAGTGACGGAGTTACCGTTGCCATTGTTCTTGGCACCCTGCGCTCCGAGGTCGAGGGTGAAGCCGTTTTGCTCGCCAATATTGAAGCTGGCGCCAATGGCGGTTTTATTTTTCGACCCTTCGTTTTTGCGGTCGGTGGTGTTTTGTGCGCTTTGCATCAGCACATCGTTTTTGGCTAACAACAAGGTGTTGGCGGCTTTCAAGCTGCTGCCGGTGATCTGGATATCACCTTGAGTACCCGCCGTAGCGCCCGTGGCAACGATCGACAAGTCTTGCCCTGCGTTGAGCGTGCTCTGCTTGGCGGTGACGCTGTTGAATTCGCTGCTGTTCTTGCTGCGGTTATTGGCCAGTTCGGTGCCGATTTTGATCAGCGAACCGTTGCCGGGCGTGCCGCCGGTTTTATTTTTGAAACCGGAGCTTTGCGCATTGGCGTCCGAAGCCTGGCCGTTCAGGTTGTAGGCGGCGAGGGCAGCCTGGGCGATTTTGACTGCCTTGAGTCGTGGGTCATCAGCGCTACGGGCCGCTTTGACGGCGTCGCGCATGCTGGTGGCGGTGTCCACTACCGAGCCCGCGATCACGCGCCCTACCGCCAAGCTCTTGGAACTGTCCTTACTGGTCTGACTGGCCGTCTCCATCCCCGAAGTAACGGTGACATCAGCCCCACTCAACTCCATGTTCTTGGTGCTCACCAGATCACTGGCCACCACCTTCAACTCACGCCCCGCCGTCAACGACACATTGCCCGCGCTCGAACCAATGGTACTGCCGGTCAAGGTCATTTCATTGGCGGTGCCGTTGTGCTTCGAGCTGTTGATGTACAGCTTCTGGTTGCCGGTCATGTCATCCAGACCGAGCTTGTTGCCGGTCAGCACGCCGGTGAGGTCGCGATTTTTTTCCTTGTGCATGTCGGTGCGGGCGAAGGTGTTTTGCGCCGCGTCGATGGTCAGGTCGCGGCCGGCCTGGACGGCGAGGTCGCCGGTGCTGACCAGCGACGAGCCGGTGACCGTGGCATCGCGTTTGGCGGCGACGGTGACGGTTTCGCCGGAGACCATGCTGCCCATGGCGGTGGTGCGTTTTTCGTCGACTTTGTCCTGGACTTTGCTCGACTTGAGGCCGCCCCAACTGCTTTTGCTTTCCTTGCGTTCGTGACGGGCGCTGTCGGCGTTGCTGACGGCGAGGATGTTCACGTCCTGGCCGGCCACCAGTTGCGTGGCGCCTTTTTCAGCAGTGACGGCACTGCCAGCCAGCAGCAGGTCCGCACCAGCGACGACGGTGTTGTTGGTCCCCGCGCTGACCAGGCTGCCGACGTTGTTCACGACGTCGGTTTCATCCAGGCGGAATTTTTTGCCCTGGGAGGTTTTCTTGGTCTTGCTGTAGAAGCTGTAGCCCTGGTCTTCAGCGCTGCGCAGGCTGAGGTTTTTGCCGGACACCAGGTACGCCTCGTTGCCGGCATTCACCTGGCTGGCGACCAGTTGCAGGTTCTGCCCGGCGCTCAGGGTGGCGTCGCCGCCGGCCTTGAGCACGCTGGACACTTGCTGGACGTGGTCCTCAATGCTTTTGACCTTCTTCGAACTCGACGCCGAATGCTGCTCGTTGGCAGCCGAGACGGCGTTGAAGTCGCGCGTGGCGATCAGGTTGAGATCGCGCTTGGCTTCGACCTGGCTGGCACCGATGCTGATGTCACGCCCGGCAACCACATGCAGGTCGCGCCCCGCATCGACCACGGAGCCTTGTTGGGCGATGGTCATGAAGTTCGAGCGGCTGCCGATGTTGCCGCTGTCCAGGGTTTTCGAGGCGGTGATGTTCACGTCGCCCACGGCCTTGACCGTGGTGTCGGCACCGCTCTTGAGCACGCCGCCGACGTTGTTGAAATTGCCCCCGGCTTGCAGGGTCAAATCGTTGGCCGATTCGATGCGCGCGGCGCTGTCGACGAAGTCGCTGCGCTCGGTGCGGTAGCTGCTGGCGCTTTCGTGGGTGGTGACGCTGCGCTCGTTGAGCAGGTCGGCGCCAGCCGCGAGGTTGACGTTGCCCGCGCTGATCACACCGCCAGCGCGGTTGCTCAGGTTGTTGCCGGCCAGCAGATCGAGACGGCCAGCGGCCTCCGTCAAGCCGCTGTTGGTGAGGTTGCCGCCGACGTTCGCCAGCAGGTTGCCGGTGGCACGCAAGGTGCCGGCGTTGTTGAGGTTGCTGCCGGTGATCAGGTTGACGTCCGTGCCGGAAATCAACGCGCCGTTGGGTGCCAGGCGGTTGCTGGCCTGGGCCAGGTACAACACCGGCACCAGCACTTGTTGGCCGGCGACGGTGGCGTTTTCCAGCCACACGATGTCGTGGGTCAGGGCGGCGACTTGTTCGGCGGTGAGGCTTACGCCCACCGACAGGTTAAGCGCGGTTTTGCTGCCGATGGCGTTGTCCATCAGGTGCTTGAACAGGTCGGCGTCGCTGGTCTGGCCGTCGATGAAACGCTGGCCGGTGCGGGCGAGTACGGCTTGCTGGATCAGGCGCTGTTCGTAGAAACCATCGCCCAGGCGCTTTTGCGCGGTGTCGGGGTCATAGCCGAGCTTGGTCAGCAGGTAGTCCGAGCCCAGGAACTGACGCATATCCGTGAGCAGCGGGTTGGTTTCGATCAGGTACTTATGCGGGTTGGCCGCGAACTGGCTGGTGGGCAGGCCTTTGGCGCCATCGCTGTCGTTGAGGTGGAACAGGCCGTTCTGGCCGGTGGGCAGGTCGAAGCCTGGCAGGCCCAGCGGGTTGACCTGTTGCTGGGCAACGTCCGGTGGCAGTTGCGGGTTGAGGCTGACCAGGGTCGAGTAGCCCGGCGCATGGGTGTTGGCGCCGCTGCCGACGTAGGTGTAGCCACCGCGCACGACACTGTTGTCGATGCCGGCCTGGGCCTTCACATCCACGCTGCCGCCGGCTTGGATCACGGCGGCGTAACTTTGGTCTGGCGCGCTTAACTGGGTTGTCTTGCGCAGGCCGGTCTGCTCGCTTTCCATCTTGCCGATGAACGCGGCCATCGCGGCTTCGACACCGCTCATGTCCCCGCCTGCGGCATAGCGTTGGGTGAACGCCGCGGCCTCGCGATACCAGCCTTCAGGGTTGCGCTCGCGCTCGGAGGTGAAGATGCGGTCGTACTGGGTGTCGTGGGTCACGACACCGACATTGGTGAGCTGGTTGACGATGGCCGTGAGGTTGCCACCGGCTGCGATGCTACTGCTGCTGTTGAGCAACTCGCCGCCAGTGAGCAGCATGTTGCCGCCCGAGGTGATGCTGGAGCCCGCCGTGGCGTCGCTGACGATGATGCGGTCACGCTGGGTAATCTGGAACGGCCGGTTTTGCTTGCCGCCGTCACAGTCACCGCCGGTCACCCCTTCGATGCAGGCGGCGGGCGTGATGGAGGCGCTGTAGATGCCGGATTCGGTGGTGAGCACAGTACGGATATTCTGGATCGTACTGGCTGCCAGGATCAGGTTGCGCTCACTCTCGATGGTCCCCGAGCTGTTGATGATGCTGGTGGCCAGGCCGCCCTGGCCATCACGGTCGACGCGCAGGCTGCCCATGGCATAGATCGCGGCACCGAGGTTTTTCAGGCGGTCGACCTTGAGGCTCATGTCGCCGCCGCTGAAGATCAGGCCGTGGTCGTTGAGCAGACTGCCCACCGAAAGATCCAGGCTGCCCTGGCTGGCGACGCTACCGCCCACGGTCCAGTCCTGGCCGCTGCCGACCAGCGCACGGGTGCCGAGCAATTTGCCGGTGGCGGTCTGGTTCAGGGTTCCGACATTGACGGTCAGGCGCCCGGCCTGGATCGCGGTGCTATTGGTCCAGTTGGCTTTATCGAGGGTCAGGTCGCCGTTGGTCACCAGGCTGCCGCCGACATCGTCAAGGCTGATGCCATTGAGGTCGAGTACACCGGTGCCCACATGCAACACCTTGCCGCCGGTGTTCTGGAAGCGGGTGGCGGCCAGGCTCAATTGGTCGTTGGCGGTCTCCAGGCTGCCGCTGTTGTTGAGCAGGCCGCCGATGGCGTAGCGGGTTTTGCCGCCGGTGCCCAAGGCACGCATTTGCCCACTGTTGTTCAGGCTGGCGGTCTGGACATCGAGGGCCGTGGCGCTTTCGATCAGGCCACGGTTGGTCAGTGCGCCATTGAGGCTGACGTCGACCCGGTTGCCGGCGATCTCGCCGCCGTTATCCACATTCATACCGGTCAGGTGCACGCGATCCCGAGCAAACAGCGCGCCGCTGCCGTTGTTGAAGTCAGTGGCGTCGATCCGCGCATCACCGGCTTTGGCGGCGATGCGGCCACCGTTGTTGTCGAGGGTACCGGCGGTGAGGGTCACGCCCGACTTTTCACTGTGGATCAGGCCGTTGCCGCTGTTTTGCAACAGGCCGCTGGTGGTCAGGGCCAGGCCATCGTTGGCGGCCAGGGTGCCGGTGTTACGGTTGTCGATGCTGTTGGCGAATACCGTCAGCAAGCCCTGGCTGGCGAGCTTGCCGCCCTGGTTATCGAGATGCGCGGCGCGCTGGATCAACAACGGCCCGACGCTTGCCAGCTTGCCGTTGCGGTTGATCAGGTCGCCGATCAGATCCAGGGTGATCGCCCCGCCAGCGGTCAGGCTGCCGGCGCTGTTATCCAGGGTATTGCCGTTCAGGGTGAACGCACCGGTGCTGTCGATGATGCCGCCCTGGCTGTTGTCCAGCAGGCCGCTGACGTTGAGGGTCTGTGCGCCGTCGCTGAGCAGGCGACCTTTGTTGCGGTTGTCGACGCTGGCGGCGGTGACGTTCAGCGCCTGTTTGGCGCTCAAGGTAGCGCCCTGGTTATCCAGGCTTTGCGCGGTGGCGGTGAGGCTGCGATTGGCGATGACCGTGCCGGTATTGGTGATGTGTTGCGCGTCGAGCGTGACGTCGCCGTTAGCATTGCGGGTGTTGTCGGCGTTGACCCCGGCTTCGATGATGCCGCTGTTGGTCAGTTGGCCGTTGCTGGCCAGGGTGATGCTGTCGCGCGCGGCGAGGGTCTTGCTGTTTTTCAGTGTGCCCTTGGTCTGTGCCTTGAGGGTGGTGCCCGCGTACACGGCGCCGGTGGTCTCCAGGCTCGCGGCCTTGATGTCCACCGCACCGCTGGCGGCGGCCTGGGCCATGCTCAGGTGGCCGTTGGCGTCGAGCTGAATATCGCCACCACTGGCGGCCAGCGTGCCATCGAGCTTCACGCCCACGCCGGCTTCGGTGCCCACCAGTTTGATCGCACCGGCATACATGCCGCCCAAGGCCGACGAGTCGATGGCCAACTCAGGCTTGGCGCTGCCGTCGTCGGCACGCGCGGTGGTTTTCAGGCTTTGCGCATCGACGTCATTGCGCCCGGCGATCACTGTCAGCTGGCGCGCGTTGATCTGCGCATTGATCTTGGCCGAGCGGGTGATGATTTCGAAGCGGTCGACATTGCTCGCGTTCAAGCCTTTGCCATCGATGGTCACGGCGCCGCCGTCGACCTGATAGCTTTTCAGTTGCCCGGCCTGATCGATCACCGGTTTGCCGGTGGTCAGGGTGACGTTAGGGGTGTTGATGAACCCGCAACCGTTGCAGCTGATGCCGTAGGGGTTGGCGACGATGACCTTGGCCGACTGGCCCGCCACTTCGGTGTAGCCGCGCAATTGGCTGGGGCTACCGCCTTTGACTTCGTTGAGGATGACATTCGCCGCGCCGCCCTTGAGGTTCGGGTTGCCGACGATGATCCCGCCCAGTTGCGTGTTTTGCAGCGGGCCGCTGGCGTTGTTGAGGATCACGCCGTTGGGGCCGACGTTGTAGTCCTTGAATTGGTTATGGGACAGGCCACTGCCATTGGGCGTGGCAATGTTCACCACCGGTACGCCGTTGCCCGCCTGGCCGAGCGTGGTGCCCGGGCCACTGACCACGATGCCGTCGGCCTGGGCCAGCAGCGGCTGCCAGAACAGCGCGTTGGCCAGGATCAGCGCCAGGCCGCGTTGGCTCAGGCTTTTCAGGGCAGAAACGGGGCGAACGTCCATATTCAAAATCTCAAGGTTGCGGGCATTGAATTACAGGTAGAAATCCAGGCGGAAATAGATCGGCGCTTCACGCTCGCTCATCACCGCCGGTCGTTCCAGGGAGTGGGCAAAGGTCACGCTGGTGCTGACGTTTTTGCCGCGGGCGAACAGCTCGAGGGAGTTGCTCGAAACGCGCCCATGGAGGTTGTCGTTGTAGCGATCATTGCGGATCACACCCTGGTCGTAGCCGACGCTGGCGCCGTACTCCAGGAACGCCGGGCGCATCCAGTCCCAAGTCACCGGGCGCGCCCAGCGCACGTCATTGCGCCAGTAACCGCCGCTGTCGC
Source organism: Pseudomonas sp. MPR-R2A5 (assembly GCF_058793055.1). NCBI lineage: Bacteria > Pseudomonadati > Pseudomonadota > Gammaproteobacteria > Pseudomonadales > Pseudomonadaceae > Pseudomonas > Pseudomonas sp. MPR-R2A5. The sequence continues at coordinate 56,329 of NZ_JBXAFK010000037.1, read as the reverse complement.
CGGTCAATTGCTGGTCCTTGAAACCGCGGACCGACGCCGACCCGCCGAGGCTGATGCGCTGCGGGCTGAACAGCACGTCTTCACTGCGCTGCCCGGTGGCCAGGCTGGAAAAACTGAACGACTCACCCCACAGCGTGAACGGCTGCAGGTAGCTGACGGTGGCGGTGTATTTGCGGTAGTTCGGCGTGGGCGTGAGGTTGCCCTCGCGATCGCGTTCCTGGTCGTTGCTTTGCGCATCGAACGCGCCGATGCCGTTTTGCATGCCCAGGTCCACGTTGACGAAGGCACTGCCGATACGGCGCCCGTGGTTGATCCCCACCTGGAATTCGCTGAGGCGGTTGCTGCTGGTGTCCAGTCGCGCATCGAGCAGGTAGTTGTTGGTGCGCAAATGGGCAAGGCCGACGTTGACCGACGTCTTGCTCACGTCGTCACGATGGATCACGCGCTCGGCCCGCAGTTGGTGGTTCTGGCTGTCGCCGTACTGCTTGAGCTTGTAGCCATCGAGGTCGGCCAGGGTACGGTAGTCGCTCTCGCTGTAGGTGTAACTGAAGTTCCACCAGCCCCACGGCACGTTGTAGTAGAGCATGCTGTTTTTCGAGGTTTTCTGGTGGTCGCTGAGGGCATCGTGGCCGCCGCGCAGGATCAGTTGATCGGCCAGGCCCAGCGGGCTGTCCCATTCCAGGCCGGCGCCCCACTGCTGTTCGCCGGTGCTTTTCTGGCCGTCGTTGTTGCGCGACAGGCTGGCGCGCCAGGGCTTTTGCGGCTGGTTCTTGACCAGCACTTCGCTGCCACCGATCTGGGTGCCGGGGGTCAGTTCCATTTGCGCCTGCTTGGACGGCAAGCGGCTCAACTGGTCGACCAGTTGTTCGACTTCACGCAGGTTGAGCGACTCGCCGACCTTGCCCGGAAACGCCATGGCCAGCTCGCGGTCGGTGACCGTGCTGCCTTCGGCGCCCTTCAAGCCTTCGAGTTTGCCTTCCACCACCAGTACTTGGAGGTGGCCGCTGGAAAGGTCCTGTTGTGGCAGGTAGGCGCGGCTGGTGACGCGGCCTTTGCCGATGTAGTCATCGGTGATGGCCTTGAGCAGTTCATTGAGCTGCGCGACGCCCAGGCACTGGCCGATATAGGGCTTGAGCAGGCGCGCGCGATCGGCGGCTGACAGGCTGTCGGCGCCTTTGAGTTCGATGGTTTTGATCGGGAAGCAACGCGTGTCCGCGGGCGTGGCCGGGGCCTGGGGCCGGGTGCCCTTACCCGGCAGATCCTGCAGCTCTTCGAGGCGGCGGCGCTGCTCTTCGAGAAGACGGCTTTGCCGGTCACGGATCAGGTCCTGATCCCCGGGCGTGGGGGCGGCAGTGGCACTGTTCAGGCTCAAGTAAGTGAGCAGGAAAGTACACAGCAATAACCGAGTCCGTGGCAATAACAGAGACATGTTCGATCCGTCGAAAATCAAGGGGCCGCAAACTAACATCGAGCGTCGACTGATCCAAGAAACTGGCTTAGTCGAATGCTTTGGCTAATTAATCCTGCAAGCGCTTGATTACTAACAATAAAAAATTATCAAAAAGATGAGCGATCTATCGTCGGAACTATTATTCCGACAAACGGCAACTCTTTTGATAGTTATTCGAGCACAACTTAATAACGGCCACTAATTGGCCATCAAGTTGGCGTCGAGTTAGGTTAGTACCGGAAAAGATCGAAAAGTTCGCGGGGGTTTTGTGAATTGGATCCCATTTGTCGGGATCCGCAGGGTGAGACACCCGTGTGGGAGTGGGCAAGCCCTAATGCCGTTCAGTTAAGCGTACATCGCCTTTTGTAGGAGCGAGCTTGCTCGCGAAAAACGTCAACGATAACGCGTGTCTCCTGAATGAACGCGGCGCCTGTGAGTTTTTCGCGAGCAAGCTCGCTCCTACAAAAAAGCCTTAACTGAACGGCATTAGGGCAAGCCCGCTCGCCACAGTTACAGTGTTGCTCCCCCCTTGGATCGGGTTGACAACACTAGCCGGCGTCTTTGTTCTGGTCCTTGCCCGGCACCAGGGTCAACCCTGGTTTTTCCACGTCGCGGGAGACATGGGATTTCACTTCTTCCACGCCGCCGTCCTCGTCGTTGTGGATAACCAGCACACCCGGCCTGCGCAATTGCTCCAAGTCGCCCTCCCCCAGCTTGAAGCTTTCACTGAGGTTTTTATCACTGAGCGCATTGGCCTCGGCACGGCGCTGGGCGAACTTGCGCCCCTTGCGTTGCTGGTAACGCGCCCAGCTGATCAGGATCACCGCGTTGAACAACGCGATCCATAGGTAGATCTGCAGGGTATTGAGCGCCGCGAAGATCGGCGCCTCGATACGCGGGCCGCCATGGGTCTCCAGCATCGATGTGATCCCGCGCGCCAGCAGCCAGATCAGCCCGGCCCAGGCCAGCAGGGTCAACAGCACATCGATGACCCACATCACCGGGTGTTGACGAGTTCGCACCAGTTTCATGATTACGCGTCCTCATTGGCAGGTTTGATACCGCGATCCGGGCTGACCCAGCGCGCACGCTTCTGGTGCTGGTTGAACAGCACCTTGGGAAAGCTGACCAGCGTGGTGAACAGGCTGACCAGCCAGAACACCATCGGGTACCACACGGTCCAGAACAGGGTTTTCCACAGGTCCTTTTCGTAGCGCCGGTCAATCATGATGCTCACCGCAAACTGCACCAGGCACACCATCGCCAGGACCAGGCCGGTAAACGCCGGGGGCACCAGGGATTCCACCGCGATCGCCGGGGGCAGCACGATGAATTTACCCACGACCCAGAAGACCACCGAGAGCAGGAAGGTGAAGGCCCAGCCAGTGGACAGGCAGTATTCGAACAACAGCGGCCACAGGTAGCGATGCCGCCACTGCCAGATGCCCCGGATGTTCTTGAACAGCACTTCGGCGCCGCCCTGGGCCCAGCGCAGACGCTGTTTCCACAGGCCACCGACGGTTTCGGGCATGAGGATCCAGCACAGTGCGCGCGGCTCGTAGAAGATGCTCCAGTGATCGAGTTGCAGCTTCCAACTGACATCGATGTCCTCGGTGATCATGTCGGTGCTCCAGTAGTCGATGCGGTCCAGGGCTTTTTTGCGAAACGCCACCACCACGCCGGACACCGTGAAGATCCGCCCGAACACCCGTTGCGTACGCTTGATCAAGCCGATGATCGAGGAGAACTCGCCGACCTGCACGCGGCCGATCAAGGTCGAGCGCGTGCGGATACGCGGGTTGCCGGTCACCGCCCCCAGGCGCGGGTTGTCGAGCATCGGCGCGACCATATAGGCCGCCGCATTTTTATCGAGCAGCGCGTCGCCGTCGATGCACACCAGGTACTCGCTGCGCGCGGCCACCGCGCCCATGCGCAGGGCCACGGCCTTGCCTTGGTTCTGCGCCAGGTGCAGCACTCGCAGGCGGGGGTGCTCCAGCGCCAGGGCGTCAAGCACCGCGGCGGTGTTGTCCTTGGAGCCGTCGTTGACGGCGATCACTTCGATGTTCGGGTACAACTGGCCCAGCGCCGCATGGATGGTTTCGGCGGCGTTGTCGCCTTCGTTGTAGCAAGGAATGATGATCGAGATCAGCGGGTTGCCGGCCAGGGTCGGCGCCGGTGTGTCTTCTTCCCACGGCCAGTGGCGCTCCCAGTGCAGCCAGAAATACAAGCCGCCGGCGATCCACAGCGCCGACATGAACAGCGGGTAGAAAAATACGAAGTCCATCAGGAACTGCCCGGTGACCAGGAAGATCAGGCCCAGGGGCACACCCAACACCAGTGCCAGTACGAATAACGCCAGGATTCTGTCGAACATGGTCAAGGGTTCCATTGGTTGGAAAGGGCCGGACGCACGGTGTTCAGGTCCGGGGAGTTCTCCAGGAAGTTGTCCGGGTAGTAACCAAAACTCGTGACCCCCTGGCGTTTGAGCACACCCATCCATTCAGCCATCTGCGCCCCGTCGATATCGGGAGCAGCCTTGGTGCGCCAGTCTTTGGCTTGCAGTTCGAACACGGTACGCTCCAGTGCTCCGGGGCGCGCCTTGACCGTGGCGACCAGTTTTTCCAGCCAGGCGTTGGAGTTCTTCAGCGTCTGGCCTTCCATCAGTGGCATGGCCATGGGCGCGGTCCAGTCGTAGGTCTGGAGGAAATCATCCAGGTTCTGCGCGAACCAGGCTTCGCTGCCGGGGTTGAGCATCGGCTCGGCGAAGATATTGCGCGCGGTCAGTACCTGCGGCCCACCGACGGCGCGGACCTTGGCGGTCAGTTCGTTGGTGAAGTCGATCAGGTAGCGGCTCTTGAAGCGCGTCCAGCGTTGCATCACCGCCGGGTCGGCCCGCAGCGCGGCGATGGTGCCGGGCAGGCCATTGGCGGCATAGGCCTTGAGCGCGGCGGGGCTGGCGTCTTCGAAGTCCGACAGCACCGCGTCGTCGTGGTACAGCACGCCGTCGATGGCATTGTTGCGCGCCAGGTCTTCATAGAGCTCACCAATGATCTTGCGCACCTGCGGGTCGAACGGCGACAGGCGCTGGTATTGATCCGGGTCTGTGCCCACCTTGCCGGTTTCCGGGTCCCAGCGCGTTACGCGAGGCAGCTTGGGATCGAGGGCAAAACTCAACACCGGCATCCACGCATACACGGCGGCATGGGCACGGGTGTGCAACTGCCAGGAGACGCGGTTGAACAGGTCGGCGCGCACCGGCAAGTGACGGTTGGGGAAATACAGCTCGTGCACCAGGCCATCACCCTTGGGGTCGGCGAAGGCTTGCAGGAACACCGTCCCCGCGCCCATGTCCACTACACGCTGCACCAACTGGTCGAGGTTGCGCGCCTGTTGGGCCGGGTCCGGGTCGTAGACGTTGTCCAGGTCCACATGCAGCACCCGCAGCGGCGCAGGGGCCTGTACCGCGACGATGCTGTTGGCGAAATGTTCGCCGTCCGGGTCGGAGGCCACCAGGAAGCGCGGGCTGTTCATCAGCTTGCCGAGGTCGTCGAGGCCATCGTCCAGGGTCAGCGCCATCTGGTAACCCTGCTCGCCAACGACCGCCAGCGAGGTGCCCTTGGCCGCACCATACGGCCATACCCATACCCGTGGTTTCTTGCCGGTCACGGTCTGGATCTTGTTGGAGATCGCCACCACATCCGCCCGCATCCGCGCCTCGAACTGCGCTGGGGTTTCATAGCGGCCCGTAGCCGGGTCATAGCGTAGCGAGGTCGCCGCCGGTTCCAGGTTGCCCTGGGGGTTGGCCAGGATCCCGGTGTGACTGGCATCGGTATGCGCGGCGATTTCCACCAGGCCCGATTGCGACACTTCGCGGATCTGCTGCCAGGTGAGGAACTCGCCCCGTGGGCGTGGTGAGCCGGCGAAGTCCACCGGCTTGTTCATCGGTGTGTCGATCCAATAACCCACCGGCGCCAGCAAGGCCGGCCAGCGATAGGCGCGCAGGATCGGCATCACGCGGGTGTAGAAGCTGGAATAGCCGTCATCGAAACTGAGCATGATGGCTTTGGGCGGCAACGGTGTTCCACCACGGCGGGCAGTCAGGATCTGGTCGACGCTGACCGCCTGGTAGCCGTTCTCGCGCAGCCAGGCCAACTGTTCGATCAAACGCTCGGTGCGCACCGCTACCACCGCCTGGTCGGGGTCGCGATCCTCGACGTCGTGGTAGGCGATGCCCAGGAAATGGTTTTTCGGCCACGGCGCTTCATTGGCCGGGGTCGGCCGCTCGGCGGGTGGAGTGAATGGCGCGGGTTGCTGGGCGCAGGCACTGGCCAGCAATACACCCAGGACCAACAAGCAACGGCTGAGGACGGTCATGGTCAGGCTCTTCTAGAAACGGTAAGTGAGGTCGACGAGCAGGCGCAGATCGCGTTCGCGCTCACCGTCGTAAGGGCGGCTGATCAGGCTCAGGTTGGCGCCGGCTTCCAGGACATCGTTCCAGCGAAAGCGTTGGCCATAGCCCACCAGACCGATGCCACCGGTGGAATAATCCCGCTGGCTATACGTACCCGCACCGACCTGGAACTGCTGACTCCACTGGGTCTCGTAGCGGTGATAGAGCACATGGTTGATGTTGAGGACGGGCAACACGGTGAAATCCGACTTCGGGTTGAAGTACACCGTGTCTTCCTTGCTGTTGCGGCTGGCGCCGACTTCCAGGCCCAGGTCCACTTGCACTTTTGGCGAGCTGTAGAGGCCTTCGCGGCCGCTGAGCAAGGCTTCGACCCGGTCGTTGCCGTCGCTGAAATGGGACGGGCTGAGGGTCAGTTTCCATTCGCGGCTTTCGTTGGCGCGCCAGCGGATAAACCCGCTGCCGCCATTGGCCGTGACCCCGTCATTCAATGCGCGCAACGGCGTGGTGCTCAGCAGGTAGCCGAGGCTGCCGCCGTATTGCCAATTGTCGTTGATGTCGCGGGCAATCGAGATCGCGGCGCCTTGTTTGGAACCATCGCCGTAGGAATGGTTGGAGACCTCGGCTTCGATGGTCATGTCACGGGTACGCCGCTCTACCCCCACGCGCTGCCAACGGTGCTGGCCAGTGCCTTCGCTGAAGTCGGCGGTGGCATAGCCGGCGCCGGCGAACAGGCGCCAGTCTTCGTCGATGGGCGGGGTGTAGATCACACTTTCAATGCCCCAGTCACGGCTGCCGGACACCGCGCCGGCGTCTTGGTTGTTGCCGCCGCCGTAGCTTTTCCCGGTGTACGCCTCGACCCGCAGCTCAGCCATGTCGTGCACGTCCCGCAGGCGGCTGAGGCGTTGCACCTGGCGACTGTCCGGGTTGCGGGCCAGCACGTCATCGGTCAGCACATCCATCTGCCGCCACTCTTGCAGGTCCATGGCGGTATAGGCCTGGGACACTTCCAGGCTGATATCTCGTGGCGCCTGGGACTCGGTTTCCTTGAGGGCACTCTCGGACCGGCGCGGCCAATCCCGGGCCCGGTACATATTGGCTTGGGCCAGTTGAAGGCTGACGTTGCCCGGGGCTTTTCGCACCAGCGCTTCAAGGCCGGCTTCGCTGCCAGGCAGGTCATTGCTGTAGGTGCCCGCCTGGGCCGCCAGTTGCTGCGCGTCCATCCAGCTGTCGTTGGGGTTGCCGATGGGCAAGCCCTTGAGTTCTTCACGGGGGTTCTCGCTCTTGGCCAGATTGTCGGCGACTTCACGCGCATCCAGCGCTCTGTCGCTTTCCACCAGGGCATAGAACAGCGCCGTACTGTCTTCAACGCGGTCGGCCGGGTCAGCATCCGGCGCGGCCAGCGCCTGGCGATACAGCGGCTCGGCCTTTTCCGGCTCGCGCTGGTCAAGGTAAGAGGCGGCCACCCAACGCACGGCGTAGGTCGGCAATTGCACGCCTTCGCCTTTAAGGGTTTCGTATTCGCGAATCGCCTCGGCGGTGCGTGCCCGCGCCTTGAGTGCGCCCAGGCGGTCGATGCGCCAGCGCACCACGTCGTCGTGGGCAGTGGGGTCAGGGGTCCAGCGTGTGAGTAGCTTGTCGTAATCCTGGAGCGCACGGTCTGCGATGACGTAGCGCTCTTGTTCGGAGCGAGTGGCGAACTCGGCCATGCGCACGCGTTCAGCGGCAAGGTCGCCCTCCAGGCGACGCTGGGTTACCGCGTCGAGCAGGCCGGGGCGTTGGGCCGACAGGCGTAAGGCGGGTTCAGGCAGACGGGCCTTTTGCAGGGCGACGATGTACTCGCGGGCGACGTCAGGTTTGTCGCTGGCGCGGATAAAAGCCTGGTCGAACTCAAACAACGCGTCGTAATTCAGCCCCGCGCGAGCCAACGCGTAACCCAGGGCCATGCGTCGGGTGGGGTCGTCGGGTTTGGCGGCCACCAGCGCGCGAATGCGTTGCACGGCCTCACTGGCTTGGCCGCCGTCGGCCTGGGTCAGGGCCAGGCCCAGTTGCAGGTCGATATTGTTCGGTTCACGCAGCAGCGCTTGGCGATACACCGCTTCGGCCTGTGCCCACTGCCGCTGGTTGCGATAAGTGCGGGCGACGGTGGCCAATGCCTGGGTGGTCAGGTTGCGATGTTGCCCCTGAGCCTCATACACCTGCAGCACTTCGGCGTCCTGGCCGGCCCAACCGGCGATCACCAGGTGGTCGCTGACCTGGCCCGGCGTCTGGCGCTCGGAGGACAATTGACGCAGTTGGGTGAGGGCGGGGCTGAAGTTGCCGTTGCGCGCCTGGATGATCAGGGCGTCATAGGCCGGATCGGCCATGGCGAGGGTGGGCATCAGCAATTGGCTGCACAAGGCGACCCCGATGAGCAGTCGCAACCGGCCTGATGCACTGAGAGGGAGGTTTCGCAACATATCGTGAGCTTCCTTACACACGGAAAGCTTTAACGATAGGTGGTCCTGAGCGATTTGCTTCAGGTTGTCGGCGTCTTATGACCCGGCCTAGCTTTCCTGTCGCAACTATCGCCGAGGTGCGTACGAAAAAGGTCAATTCAGAACAATTGTTCAGAATTGCCATGCCCGGCGTAAATGTGAATGTGGGAGCGGACTTACCTGCGAAAAGGAGGTATCAACCGGCATCTACGCCGGCTGCTTGACTCCCTGCCGCGGGCACTCCCGCTCCCACACTGTTTATTTCAGGCTGGTGTAAAAAATACTTACTGCGCGCCGCTCATCGCGCCGACTTTTGCCATCACAAACCCGATGAATTGTTCGACGGTCATTTTCTGGCCGTTGAAGGTCACTTCATTGTTGGCGTAGTGCAGCTTGGACACCACGTCGCTGCCTACCAGGGTGGCGAGCTGAGTGCCAACCGCCATGCCGCTGACCATCTCGGACGCCATCTGGGATTGCTGCTCGATGGCTTGAGGATCGGTCACGCCACCCAACTGCGCCTGCAACGCGGAAACGTCGGCGATCATCGGCTTGGACAAGGTCAGGTTGGCATCCAGCTGCGAGACCATCTGCTTGCCCAGCTCAACCGGTGGCAGCTCCATGGAGGAAGGCTTGGCCAGGTCCAGCACCAGGTTGAATTTGCTTTCGCCATGGGTGGTTTTCAGGGACAGGTTTTCCAACGCGAGATGGGGCTTGGCGGCCAGTACCTGGTTGACGTTCGCCTCGGCCAGGGCCTGCTCGGCTTCGCTCAGTTGCAGCTCAGGTGTGGGTTGGCCCGCTGCGGCAGCGGCTTGCACCGGCTGCATCTTGTCCTGGTAGAGCTTGGTCAGCGCCAGCATGGCCGGGATGTCGACATTCTTCATGCTCAGGGCCATGGCCGCCGAGCCCACGGGTTTGCCCTGGTAACCGATCTCGTCGATCTTGTAGTCGACACGGCCGGCCAGGTTGTTGTCCTTGGTTTCGCTGGAGTCTTTCTGCTCGAAGCCTTTGACGGTCAGCACGGCTTTCTGCGGGCCGAAGGTGAACTTGCTGTCGGTCAGCTCAACGGTGTTTTGCCCGGTGTAGAAGCCAAAGGTGGATTTTTCCAGGTTGCTGGCGATGGTCAGGCCAGCCAGTTCGGCCTCGAAGGCGTCACCCTTGGCATCGACCGCTGCGATTTTGAGGCTGTTCATGAAGCCGTCGGCCTTGACCTTCTGGCCTTCGGCGGTGCTGTCGAAATTCATGTTGGCGCCGGAGAAGCTCACCGAAGACTTGTCGTCCTTGAACGCCAGGGGCAGCAATTCGATGTTGCCGTTGACCGAGCGGCTGTAGCCGATATTGGCCACGCCTTTAAGCGGCGACACGTCTTTGGCGGCGGCGAACCATTTCTCGGTGGTGGCGTTCTTTTCCAGTTCGTAGTGACTGGTGGCCATGACCGGCAGCCATTTGAGCGTGACCAGGCGCGAGATCGGCAGCGGGCCGTGTTCGATATGGTCGACGAAGAGCAATTCGGGGTTGGGGTTTTCTTCGCCAAACACCGAGCCTTGGCCCTTCAGGCGGTAGTGCGCGGTGCTGCTGAACACGCCACGCTCCAGGGACACCAGCTCCAGGGCCACGGTGCCGTCGACGCCAGCCATGGAGCGCTGCAGTTCCTTGTTGGCGTCCTGCACCGCCGTTTGCAGCACCGGCTCCAACTGTTTACCGGTGTACCAGGCGCCGCCTGCACTGACGACGCCAACGGCGACCACAAAACCCAAAAGAACGACTGCTGGCTTATTCATGAAGTGACCTGATCAAATCCTGTGAGAAGTGGGCTGTCTTCCTTGAACCCCGAGTGAGGTTGGCTCAAGCCCGCCGAAAAGCGGGGGGAAGATTAGCACTGGCGGCCGCGAACGGCCCAGCTTTTCAGAGGGGTAAGGTCGGCACTTGGTTCACGAGTACTCCAACTCGATTTCATCCAACTGGTGGTCAAAACTCTTCAGGCGCGCTGTCCAGGTGTACACCAGCACCTCGAATTCACGGTGAATCACCGCATTGCCGGGGGTGTCGGACTTGGGGTCGCAGAAGTCCAACTGATAGCGCTCCCGGGCCATCTGCGTGGCGACATCGGACAATTCCCGCGCGTTATTCAGCCAGTGCCTACCCTCGTCTACCTGCCGGTCGAGCAGCACGCATTGTTTCTTCAGGATTTCGAGGCTTTTTTCCAGAGGCGTGCCGGTGAGGTCCCCCATGACTTCCTGGAAAGTACGCCCGGGCTGCCAGTAGCTGCCCCAGAAATAGCGGTCGAACACGGTTTCGACACGGCGCAGGGCGACCTTGGTGTCCCAGATTGCAACCCGGGTCTTGCCCTGTTCGAGGAGTTTTTTCTTCACTCGTTGGTTCTGGTAGGACGCCCAGGCCACCACGCCGATGGACAAGGTGCCGATGACCAGGCAGGCACTGTCGAGAAACACCATGGCCTTGTCGAGTTGATGGGCGAGCATGACGCCGTAGAAATACGCGGCCGATAACAACACCAGTGCGAAAAGCACGCACCAGAAAGCGGGAGCATAAGGGTTTTTCATTATTGGAATCCCCATGAGCAAACGCGAGCAGTGTCAGGGGAGCGTCACCGCGCTCCACCTGACAAAGCATAGTCATTCGCTCAGGGTTTGCTGGCCTGTGAGGCTTGCGTTCGTCCGCTTTCCCAGCCGCCGCCCAGGGCCAGGAACAGATCGATCTGGCTCATGGCAACCTGGGTGTTCGCCGCCGCCAGTTGCGCGCGCATCGCGGTGTAGGTGCGGGTGGCTTGCAGGTCGGCGAGGAACGATTCGCGGCCGGCCTTGAAGAACCGGTGGGTCTGGTCCGCAGCCTCTTGGGCAGAGTGCTCGGCGTCAGCCAACGCCTCGCGCCGCTGCAAGACGGCGGTGTATTGCGCCAGGCCGGTCTGGGTTTCACGGATGGCGTTGAGCACCACGCCGTCGAAATGCGCCAGGGCGCCCTGGGTCGCGGCTTCGGCCTCGTGGATGCGCGCACGGGCGCCGTTGGTCGGCACCGTCCAGCTGATCATCGGGCCGAAGCCCCAGCGGTTGGTCGCGGGCTGGCCGAGGTTGTCGAGCAGGCCCACGGTGCCCACCGTGGCGCCGATGGCGATGTCCGGGTACAACGCGCCGGTGGCCACACCGATACGCGCGGTGGCGGCGGCCAGTTGGCGTTCGGCCTGGCGCACGTCGGGGCGACGCTTAAGCAGTGCCGCACCATCGCCCACCGGTAACAATTGAGCGATGTGCGGCAGCTGGGCGCAGGTGCCGGTACCCGCCGGCAGTTGGTCCACGGGCTTGGCCAGCAGCATCGACAGGCGGAACAGCCCGGCCTGGCGCGCCGCTTCGTAGCGCGGCATGTCGGCGCGCAAGGATTTGTACTCGGTTTGCGAACGGGTGACCTGGGTTTCATCGCCACGGCCCGCGTCGCGCAGGCGTTGGGTCAGCTGGGTACTCTGGGCTTGCAGGTCCAGGGACTCGTTGGCGATCGCCAGCTCTTCGTTGGCCGCGCAGACCTGGGTGTAGGAGCGCACCACATCGGCCACCAGGGTGATGCGCGCAATATCCACGGCGGCCTGGGCCGCATCGGCGCTGGCCTGGGCGCTTTCGATGCCACGTTGCAAGGTGCCGAACAGATCGAATTGATACGAGGTGGTAATGCCTACGCTGCCAATGTTATCCACCGGCACTTTGTCTGCCTGCAAAAACGCTTCGCCGGATTCCTGCAGGCGCTGCACCTCGGCCTTGGCGCCGGCACTCCAGCCGCCGGCGGACTCAGCCTGTTGGGTCTGATAACGCGAACGCTGCAGGTTGGCGGCAGCCACGCGCAGGTCGGTGTTGGAGGCCATGGCCTGGCGCACCAGCTCATCCAGGCGCGGGTCTTGGTACAGCTTCCACCAGTCCGCCGGCACCGGCGCCGACACCACGTTGTTGCCCTCCCCCAACAGTTGCCCTTGCAGGTCACCACGGTTGATGGCGGCCTTGTCCGGCAGTTGGTAATCCGGGCCGACCACCTGGCACGCCGACAGCAATACACCCAGCCCCGCGGTGGCCAACAGCGCCGCCGGTTTCATGGTTGTTCTCCCTGCTGCGCCTTGGCCGCGGGCTTGTCGCCGATGATCGACACTGTCGCCGTGCGCCCGGCGATCATGCGGAAGTCCGCCGGCACGTCATCGAACGCAATACGCACCGGAATCCGCTGGGCCAGGCGCACCCAGCTGAACGCCGGGTTGACGTTAGGCAGCAGGTTGGAGCCGCTGCTGCGGTCTCGGTCCTCGATCCCGGCAACAATGCTCTGCACGTGGCCGTGCAGGCGCGCGTTATCGCCGATCACGCGGATGTCGACGCCCATGCCGACGTGGATACCGTCGAGCTTGGTCTCTTCGAAGTAGCCGTCGATATGGAACGAGTTACTGTCCACCACCGACAACACCGGGCGGCCGGCGGTGACGAACTCCTGGGTACGCGGCGCGCGGTCGTTGACGTAGCCGTCGACCGGGCTGCGGATCACCGAGCGGTCGAGGTTGAGTTGGGCCGAATCCACCGTGACTTGCGCCTCGGCCAGGGCCGATTGGGCTCGGGCGACACGGGACTGGCTTTCTTCCAGCTGCTCGCTGGGCACCAGGTTGCCGAGGCCCCGGTTACGCTTGTACTCGCGCTGGGCCTGGGCCAGGGTTTCCTGGCGGTCGGCCACGGCAGCCTGGGCCTGGCGCAGCGCCAGCTTGAAACGGTCCTGGTCGACGGCGAACAGCACCTGGCCTTTGCTGACCAACTGGTTGTCACGCACGTCGACCCGCTGGATCAGCCCGGACACATCCGGGGCGATCTGCACGATGTCGGCGCGGATGTGGCCGTCACGGGTCCAGGGGGCAAACATGTAGTACATGACCATGCGCCACACGACGACGACCGCAAAGGTCACGATCAATAACGTCAGGACTACACGGCCGATGGTCAAAAAAGGTTTTTTCATGTCATCAGGTATCGACTGAGTGAGTCCACCGCGCCCAGCAACAGCGCGTAGAGCCCCACATTGAATAATGCCCGGTGCCAGACCAGGCGATAAAAGTGAATGCGCGTCAGCAAACCGTGCACCACCAGGAACAACACGTAGGTAATGCCCATCAGCACCAGCAACGTGGGCAGGAACACCCCGCTGATATCCAGATCACCGATCATAGAGGCGCTCCATCGGGCAACGGCGCCTCCATCTCCGTGCCGCCAATAAATTCCACGCCGGGCAACAGCGCCAGGCGCAGGCCAGCCAGTGCATGCAACAGATGCAGGCGGGTGTCGTCTTCGTCTTGCAGGCCTTGCCCGTTGAGGGCACGACGTGTGCGGTCGAGGGTCATCAGCAGACCGCTGGGCGCGGGCAAGCGTTCACCCGCCTTGAGGCAGGCCTTGAAGTAACCACCCACGCCGTCCACCACCTGGTTGAGCAGCACCCGAGGCACGCCGAGGATGCGCGGCGAATAGGCCAGCAGGTCGAGCAGGTTCAGCGCCACGCGCAGATCACGCAGGGCGATGCCGGTGTCCTGGCCGATGATGGCCAGGCGCGGCAGGTGCTGCATCAGGCGGTCGAGCATTTGCGCGGCCAGGTAACGTTGCTCGTTCAGGGTCGAGGGCTCGGTCATGCCGACGATGTCGTTCCAGCTGAAACGGGTCAGGCGCTTGGCCGCCAGTTCGGCGCCGAAGGGCCGGGAAACCAGGGTCCATACAAAGGCGAACAGCAGGCCCACGGGCCCGGCCAGGTTGACGTTGGCGAAGTTGAGGAAGTCCGCGTCGTAGGCACCCTGGATGCTGATGAACGATGAGGTATTCACCAGCGTCAACAGCATGCCCAGGTAAAAACGTGGCTGTACCGTGAGTGTGCCGATGCAGATAAAGGGCACGGCGAACGCCAGCACCAGCATCGGGAAATCGTGCAGGTTGGGCAACACCAGGAACAGGTACAGGCTGGCGAACAGCACCGACATGGCGGTCCAGAAAAAGAACCGGTAGATCTGCGGTGCCGGGTCGTCCATCGAGGCGAAGAAGCTGCAGGCGACGGCGGCCAGGATCACCGCACTGCCGCCGTCGGTCCAGCCCAGCAGTATCCACAGCACCGAGGCGACGATGATCGCGGTCACAGTGGAGAACGCCGAATAGAGCATCAGCCCACGGTCGAGGAATGGCGTCAGCCGGCCCAGGCGCCAGTGGCGGTAGACGGCGCGCCAGGTGTCCTGGCTTTCACACTGGATGGCCGCTTGCAGGCTGCGACAGTCTTGCCACAGGTCGATCCACTCGCCCAGGCGGTACAGGGCGTTGGAAAACAGCAGCGTATGGCGGTCGTCCAGCGCTTCACCGTGGGGTTGCAGGGCGTCGACCTGGTCGCGCAGGGCGCGCCAGCGGTCCAACGGCGCGGACTCGGTGGTACTTAGCAACCATTGTTCCGTCGCCTCCAGCAACGGCGCGAGCGCGGCGAGAAACTCCGGCGCTCGGTGCTCGATGGCGTACAGCGCATCGTCGAGCGCATCCACCACCGGCAGCAGATGAATCATCCGCCCGCGCAGTTCCTTGGTGTTGCGTACCGTCTGCGGCCGCGCGCCTTCATGGGGCAACTGGCCGATCATCAATTCGAGGGTGTTGAAGGTGGCGACCATGCCACCGCGCAAAGTGCTGACTTCTTCCGGCGTTATGTTGCGGGTGAGAAAGCGCTGGCTGTAGACCTGCGCATCGCTGAACCACTTGGCGACCGAGCCATCGAACACCGGCATCAGGCGCCGGGGCCAGAACATCGCGCCGACCACCGCGGCGACGGCGATGCCGAGGAATATTTCCTCGGTGCGCGCTTCAGCCACGTCCCACACCGCGAGCGGGTTATCCACCACCGGCAGGGCGATCAGCGGCAAGGTGTAGCCGGCCAGCATCAGCGCGTAGTTGTTGGCGGTACGCAGGTGCATGGAGAGAAACAACAAGGTGCCCGTCCACAAGGCAATCACCACCACCAGCAGGTAGGGTGACTGTACGAACATCGGCACGAACACCACCGCCGCCGCCGCGCCCATGAAGGTACCAATGGCACGGTAAAGCGCCTTGGAACTGGTGGGGCCGACAAACGGGCTGGAGACGATATACACCGTGGCCATTGCCCAATAGGGACGCGGCATTTGCATGAGCATGGCGATGTACAGCGCGATCATCGACGCCGCGAAAGTGCGTACGCCGTAGAACCAGTCCTTCGCCGGCGGCAGGCCGGTGAAAAAACCGCTCAAGATGTCACACCGGCAGGGTGTTGATGGGCCGCTTCAAAAGCACGCAGTACACGCAACGCAGCCTCCATGTCCGCAGGGGCAATCTCGGCCAGCACTTCGCGCCGCAGGCGCACCAGTTGCACCTCCACCGCCTGCACCAGCTCGCGACCGCGCTCGGTCAGGCTCAGGGCCTTGGCACGGCGATCGTGGACGTCTTCGGTGCGGCACACATAGCCGCTGCTGCACAACTGATCGAGCAGGCGCACCAGCGACGGGCTTTCCATCCCTGACGCCTGGGCGACTTTCACTTGGTGCACACCATCGCCCAGGCGACCGATCATCAGCAACGGCACGGCGCAGGCTTCTGAAATACCGTAGCTCACCAGCGTGTTCTGGCAGATTTTGCGCCAGTTACGGGCGCCCACCACCATGCTGCTGCTGAGGTTCATCTGGAGTTGTTCGAGGGATTGAGGCACTGGATAGTTCGCATACTGTTAGTTTGCTAACTATCAATATGGCGGAGAGATCAAATTGCGTCAAGTTTTGAAACAATTTAGCGGATAGGTGGTGGGAGGGTCGGATGTTCAGCAATCGCATAAGCCATGTGGGAGGGGGATTGCCCCCCTCCCACATTTGGATCGGTGTCGGCTTCAGACAACTTTCAAAAGATTTTTTTACCCTCCTCGCCCACTCCGCAACATCAGATTCAACTCATCCACCACTTCCGCCCAATCCGCGTCCTCGCAGATTTCATCGCGCAAAAACGCTCTCTGGCTGTCCGTCCAAAAAAACGCATCCGCCAGATGCAGCTCCGGCTTAAGCGGTGAATGAGCCGCCACAAACTGTTCGATACTGACCCGGTCATCGGCCAGCCCAAGCTGTTTGAACAGTGACGGCAAGCTGTGCACAGGCGATTCCATGGCGGGCTCCTAAGAAGACAATTCCCCAGAGTCTAGTTCAGGCGCCAGCCAGGCCAACAACCGTTCGACGCTCTGTTGTGTCGACAGCACGCCGGTGTCCAGTACCAGCGAAGCGTGGGGCGGTGGCTCGTAGGGCGAACCAATGCCGGTAAACCCCGGTAGCTCACCCCTGCGGGCGCGGGCGTAATGACCTTTGGGGTCGCGCCGCTCACAAACCGCCAGCGAGGCACTGCACCACACTTCCCGATAATCGGCCCCCAGGCGTTGGGCGAAGACCGCGCGCAATTGCACCAGGGGCGCAATCATCGCCAGGATCACGATTTGCCCGTTGTCCACCAGCAACGCCGCCAGTTCGCTGGCGCGGCGGATGTTTTCCAGACGGTCGCCGTCGGCAAAGCCCAGGTCTTTGTTGAGCCCGACGCGCAAGGCGTCGCCGTCGAGCACGATGCTCTGGCGGCCTTGTTCGAAGAACGCGGCCTGGAGGCCCTGGGCCAGGGTCGACTTGCCCGAGGCGGGCAGGCCGGTGAGCAGGATCGCCACACCCCGATGGCCATTGCGCGCCTCGCGTTGACGGCGGGTGATGCTCGCCGTGGGCGCCACCAGGTTATTGGGCGACGGCACGCGGCACCGGTGCGCTGATGTTGCCGGCGGCCCAGGCCGATTCACGGCTGGCCAGGGCGGTGGCGATGCTTTGCACGCGGTCGGAGTCCAGTTGCTCCGGCAGCGGGTCGAGACCGGCGCTGGCGAAGATCTGGCCGTAGGCGTTGCGCAGGTCGGCGTAAGCCAGGTCGCGGCGCAGGTCGGCTTGCAAGGTACTGAGCTCGCCCTGGATCAGGTCGAGTTCGCCCAGGCCAGCCGCTTCGTGTCGATTGCGCAACTGAGTGAGGATTTGCCCGTCAATATTGGCCAGTTGCTCGCTGGTCTTGAACTGGCGCACGGCGTCCTGGAAGTTGGCGTTGGCCACATAGATCTGCGCCAGCACCGCGATAGACATGGCCTGGCGCCTTGCGGTGGCGACTTCTTCACCGGCCTTGGCCACGTCGATGGCGGCGGGCGCGGACATCACGTTAAACAGGTTCCAGGTGATTTTGGCGCCGTAGTCGGCCCAGCGATTGTCCACCAGGAACGAGTTGCTGTCGTAGTGGCCACCGGCGGAGAACTCCAGGCCCGGCAGCAGGCGCAACATGGCCTTGCGGGTTTCGGCGGCGCTGATGCGGCTCTGGTAATCCTGCTCGCGCAATTCCGGCCGATTGGCCAGGGCTTCCTGTTCCAGGCTGGCCAGGTTGACCTTGAGCTGGGGCACGGTGTAGTCGTCCGGCGTGGCCAGCCTCAACTCAGTCCCCATGGGCAAGTTGATCAGGGTCGCCAGCTCGGTCTTGGCCAGGGACAAGGCACGGCGCTGTTCCTGTAATTGGCGTGTGGCTTCGATCAGCGAGCGTTGGTAGCCAAGGGCCTGGACCGGGTCGCCGATGCGCTGCTCGCTCATGCTTTGGCTATCGACCTGGGCTTTGTCGACCCGCGCCATCAGGCTATCGATCTGGGTCAGCAAGCGCTCGGCCGCCACGGCTCGCCAGTAGGCCGAGCGCACGTCCTGGACGATGGTGTTGATGACCTTGCGCCGACGTTCCTGGATGATCAGGCGCTGGTCACCTTGCTGCTTGGCGCTGATGTAGCTGACACCAAAGTCGAGTACGTTCCACACCATGGTCAGGTCCGCCACGCGACGATCGCGGTCCTGGGAGGTCGACGGCTCCAGGGACTGGGTACCGGTGAGCACGCTCTGGCTGCTGGAAGCGTTGGTGTTATTGCGTCCGGCATAGCCTGCGGACAAGGCCATGCGCGGCAGCATGTCGAAGCTGGAGAGATCCGATTGGCGTTTGGCCAGGGCCTCTTCCATCACCTTCAAACGACCTTCGAGGTTGTATTTGACGGCGCGGGCCATGGCCTGGTGCAGCGTCAACGCGCCGCTCAACGGCTCCTGATCCTTGTACATGCCGTGCAGGTCGTTGCGGGCTCGCTGCTCGCTGACACTGCGCTCAATCGGTTCGCTGGTGACTGCACAACCGCTGATCGCCAGCGCCAGCACACTGGCACCGAACAACATATGACGTGTCTTCATCCTTGTAATGCCCCTGTTACTACGCCTGGAGTTAAGTGTGTTCAAGCCTGCATTTCGCTGATGCCGACTTGTTGCAGTGCGTGCGCCAGGTCCATCACTTGGCGCTGTTCTGTGTCTTTGAGCTGCTGCAATTGCTGGCCGAGGCTCGGCGCGCCAAACATGCCGCGCGCCCCCTGGACCGGATCGCCCGGGCCTTTGATCGATTGGTTGTCGGACGCCTTGAGGGGGCTATCGTCACCGTGGGTTTCGCGATTGAACAGGCTCGACAAGGTGCTTGAACCAAACACCCCGCCATCGCCGCCGCCCAAGCCCAAAAAGCCGCTGGCGCTGCTGTCACCGGCCCTATCGGTGCCGAATACCTGGGCGATATAGCTGGGAGCCAAGGCACCGTTGCGCAGAAAGATGCTGCCCACCGGCGGCAAGCCCGCCCCCAGCTCACGTTGCTCGAACAACGGCGGGAAGCCGATGGGTGAACCGAGGACGCCCGTCGGCCGGCCAAACACGATCGGTTGCAAGGGTGGGTTCGGTGCGTCTTGAGGCGGTGCCGGATCGGTGACGCGGAACAATGGGTCGCCGGTCAGCGCTACCGTGTTGATCGCATAATTGTTGGAGTTGGCATAGCCGCTGCCCGCGTTGCCCGACAGGTCATTCACCAAGCGGTTATCGAGGGTGATGAAATTGCTCGGGTCATTGAGGTTGGCCGTTGGCGTCAAGGTCGCAGTCCAGGTCTTGCCACCGTCACCGGTGACCAGGTTGGACAAGCTGCCGTTGGCCACGCTCAGGGCATCCAGATTAAAGCCGCTGACTTTCTCGCTGAAGGTGAACGTCACGGTAGTCGTCTGGCCGACGGTCAAGTTCGGGTTGGCGATACTGATGGTCGCGGTAGGGCGCTCGCCATCGATCGCGTAGTTATTCGAGATCGCGATGCCGGTGCCAACGTTACCCGCCGTGTCGTTAACCTGGCCGGCATCCAGCACGATCAGGTTGGTCGCATCGGTGATGGCGGCGGTCGGCGTCAGGGTCGCGGTCCAGGTTTTGCCGCCATCATTGCTCGCCAGGTTGGATAGCACGGCATTGGCGACACTCAGGTCCGAAAGATCAAACCCGGTGACGGCCTCGCTGAAGGTGATGGTCACCAGCGAAGTGGCACCGATGTTCAGGCTGTCGTTGGTAACGACTATGGTTGCCGTCGGCCGCTGGGTATCGATGGCGTAGTTGTTGGAATCGGTGCTGCCGCTGCCGGTATTGCCCGAGCCGTTCTGAACGCCGCTGTTGTCGAGGGTAATCAGGTTGGTGGCGTCGGTGACGTTGCTGGTCGGCGTGAAAGTCGCCGTCCAGGTAACACCGCCGTCGCTGCTGCTCACAGTCGTCAAGGTGCCGTTGGCAATCGTCAGGTCGGCGTTGGTGAAGCCGCTGACCGCTTCGCTGAACGTGATGGTGACCAATGAGGTCTCGCCGATATTTAACGCATTGTCCGCCACCACGATGGTCGCGGTTGGGCGTACGGTGTCGACGGTGAAATTGACCGAGTTGGTGGTGCCTGTGCCGACGTTACCTGCCAGGTCGGCGATGCCCGTGTTGTTCAGGGTGATCAGGTTGGTGGTGTCCTTGATACCAGCGGTCGGAGTAAAGGTGGCGGTCCAGGTCACACCCCCATCGGCACTGCTCACCGCCGTGAGGGTGCCATTGGGCACGTTCAGGTCACTGTTGGTGAAACCGGTGACCGCCTCGCTGAACGTGATGGTCACCAGTGACGTTTCACCGGCGACCAACGCCGTATCAGCGAGCACGATGGTCGCGGTCGGCCGCTGGCTGTCGACGGCGTAGTTGTTCGAGTCGGTCGTACCGCTGCCGGCATTGCCCGCCAAATCGGTGACGCCGGTGTTATCCAGGGTGATGACGTTGTTTGCATGAGTCACCCCGTTCACAGGGGTCAGCGTCGCGGTCCAGGTGATGCCACCATCGTTGCTGCTCACCGCGCTCAATGTGCCGTTGGCAATCGTCAGGTCGGCATTGGTAAAGCCGGTGACCGCCTCGCTGAAGGTGATGGTCACCAGTGAGGTCTGGCCGATGCCGAGGGCTGAATCGGTAACCACAAGGGTGGCGGTTGGGCGCTGGGTATCGATGGCGTAGTTGTTCGAATCCGTGGTGCCCGTACCGACGTTACCGGCCAGGTCGTTGACGCCCGTGTTGTTCAGCGTGATGAGGTTGGTGGCGTCGGTGACGTTGCTGGTCGGCGTGAAAGTCGCCGTCCAGGTGATACCGCCGTCGTTGCTGCTCACCGCGCTCAACGTACCGTTGGCGACGCTCAGGTCGGCGTTGGTGAAACCGCTGACCGCTTCGCTGAACGTGATGGTCACCAGGGACGTGCCGCCGATGTTCAGCGCCGGGTCGGCAACGACGATGGTCGCGGTCGGCTGCGCGGTATCGATGGTGTAGTTGTTGGAGTCGGTCGTACCGCTGCCGGCGTTGCCCGCCAGGTCGGCGATGCCGGTGTTGTTCAAGGTGATGAGGTTGGTGGCGTCGGCGATGCTGGCACTCGGGGTGAACGTGCCTGTCCAGGTGATACCACCATCGTTGCTGGTCACCGCGCTCAACGTACCGTTGGCGACGCTCAGGTCGGCATTGGTGAAGCCGCTGACCGCTTCACTGAAGGTGATGGTGACCAGTGACGTGCCGCCGATGTTCAGCACCGGGTCGGCGACGACGATGGTCGCAGTGGGCCGCACGGTATCGATGGCGTAGTTGTTCGAGTCGGTGGTACCCGTGCCGGCATTGCCCGCCAGGTCGGCAATGCCGGTGTTATCCAGAGTGATGAGGTTGGTGGTGTCGGTGAGGCTGGCGCTCGGGGTGAACGTGCCTGTCCAGGTGATACCGCCATCGTTGCTGCTCACCGCGCTCAACGTGCCGTTGGCAATCGTCAGGTCGGCATTGGTGAAGCCGCTGACCGCTTCGCTGAAGGTGATGGTGACCAGGGAAGTGCCGCCGATGTTCAGCGCCGGGTCGGCGACGACAATGGTCGCGGTGGGCCGTACGGTATCGATGGCGTAGTTGTTGGAATCGGTCGTACCGCTGCCGGCATTGCCCGCCAGGTCGGCGATCCCGGTGTTGTTCAAGGTGATGAGGTTGGTGGCGTCGGTGAGGCTGGCGCTCGGGGTGAACGTGCCTGTCCAGGTAATACCGCCATCGTTGCTGGTCACCGCGCTCAACGTACCGTTGGCGACGCTCAGGTCGGCGTTGGTAAAGCCGGTGACTGCTTCGCTGAACGTGAATGTCACCAGCGACGTTTCGCCGATTTTCAGCGCCGGGTCGGCGACGACGATGGTCGCGGTGGGCCGTGCGGTATCGATGGTGTAGTTGTTGGAGTCGGTCGTACCGCTGCCGGCGTTGCCCGCCAAGTCGGCGATGCCGGTGTTGTTCAAGGTGATGAGGTTGGTGGTGTCGGTGATGCTGGCGCTCGGGGTGAATGTGCCTGTCCAGGTGATACCGCCATCGTTACTGGTCACCGCGCTCAACGTACCGTTGGCGACGCTCAGGTCGGCGTTGGTAAAGCCGGTGACTGCTTCGCTGAACGTG